>JAYVGW010000314.1:0-13096 GCA_043771735.1 Methyloglobulus sp. | reverse complement strand
ATCAGCCACCACCATTCTTGTCATTGTGTTTTGTATAAAATAACCAATAATACAATAACTTCTGGTTGTTTATTAAAGTAATTGAGAACGCCCCCTAGCAATTGATAGACTTGATGATCTAAAACGAGAAATTATTGAAACGGCAGTGTTAATTATCGCGTTATTGGTAATTGAGTTGGCATTAAAAGGTACATCTTCTGCATTTATCAACAAAATTAATGATTCAAACCACTTAATAGAGTGGACGGTACTTTCTGTAAGGTTTACTTGTTTCACTCTCGCTATATTGGCAGTACGTGAACAAGTAAAGGGCTTATTAGTTGCGATTGAATTCCGTTCTTTACTATTCAAAGGTAAGAAACCTTAATGATAAGGCCATAAGGCGCAATAGCCTTGACGTATTGCGCCGGATGAAGACGGCACACATGCGGTGCAATACGGCTAACGCCTATTGCACCCTATAAATTACAGCCATGTAGGTCAGGTTGCGCCCAAGCGCTACCTGACACCTTGGTGCACCAATGTCACATAACCGCTAACGCGGCAATGTGACCTACGACGGGCGTTATTCCAAATCCATGGATTTGATCGCTTCGTCTATCTGCGCGACTCCCCAACCTAATGGATAACGGCCCTTGGCCTGATACACCTTGAACGAAGACCAATCCCAATCGGCAAGGTCTGTTACAAACCGATGTTTGACCGGGTTGTAATGAATATAATCCAGATGACGGTGCAAATCCTCGTGATCGCGGATAATATGATCCCAAAAACGTCGTTGCCATAGCGTAACGGGTGTATTAACGCTGTGTGTCTGCTTCCAACGGTGGGTGAAACTGAGCTTGATGGATTGAATGATACGAGAAAAATTGCTGTTTGCTTCAGGCCGTATAAGGCAATGAAAATGGTCATTCAAGACCATAAGGCGCATGTTGGGCTTCGATTATCCGTTCACCATCGACCTGATCGAACGGTACAGGCGTTGCCCAGTCAATGGGATATATTCCACGTTCGACATAACGATGAAATGTTGAATAAAGGCCATAAGGTGCAATTCATAGGGCGCAATAGCCTTGGCGTATTGCGCCGGATGAAGGCGGCACACAGGCGGTGCAATACGGCTCACGCCTATTGCACCCTATAAATTACAGCCTTTCACCATCGACATAATCAAACGGCAAATCTGTTGCCCAATGAGCCGGATATATTCCACGTTCGACATAACGATGGAATGTCGAATAAGGCCAGTCGGCAACCTGTTTTACCAAACCATGTTTAACTGGATTGATATGGCAATAATCAATGTGCGCGGTATAATCGGCATCGTCAAGGATCAACCGCTCCCAAAAACGACGTTGCCAAATTCCCCTTTCGCCGCGCGCAACCCTAACCTTAGAACGCCTTTCTGTTTTCGGCATTGCTTTGGAAAAAATTTGCTTAATGCTACGCCAACGACTTGAATTGTCGTGATCGCCATCTGGTAATGTCCATACACAATGCAAATGATCGGGCAAAACAACCCAAGCATCAATATGAAAAGGCAAGCGTTTACGGGTTTCTTGAACAGCTTGGCGAAGCACGTCAATATGCTTGATTAATAAATCATTTGGACTTCGCTCAAGAAGGTTAACCGTAAAAAAATACGTGCCTCCGTTTATACGATAACGGCGGTAATCAGGCATTTTTTAAACTCGTTAGAAGTGGGTTTTTATCTTAGCATACGGCGCAATACCCACAGGACACAAGTACGGCTACAGCCTATGCGCCCTATTCGATTTCGCTTTATGGGCTTACAATACGGCAAAATTTAGGAGGAACAGACATGAATCTCAACACCCTTTTCACTAAAGCATTAGTACTTGCATTGTTATTAAGCCCAATACTGGCAATCGCGGAACAAGACGAAAACGAGTGGAACAACACCCTGAAAAACCAGTATTTTTCCGGCAAAACGATTGAAGAATCCAACAACATTATCGAACTGGATGCGCCCATCCGCGCTGAAGACCCTGCCCTGGTGCCGTTAAAAATCAATACCAAAATCAAGCAAACGAACGACAGCTATATCAAAAAAATCCTGGTGTTGGTCGATAAAAACCCCTTCCCTTTCGTCGGCGAGTTTGAATTCAGCCCGCACAGCGGCAAGGCCGATCTGGCGATGCGTATCCGGGTCAACACTTACAGTTATATCCGTGCGATTGCCGAGATGAATGACGGCAAGCTTTATATGTCGAAGAAATACGTCAAAGCCAGCGGCGGTTGTTCTGCGCCGGTGGGCGCAGACCTGGATGCGGCGATGCAACGCCTGGGCAAAATGAAATTCCGCTTGGATGAAGGCGTTAAAACCAAAGAACCTACGTTGGTGCAGCTACTGATCAGCCACCCCAACTTAAGCGGCATGCAGATGGATCAAGTGTCACGACATATTAAAAAATCCCACTTCGTTGAACAAATGAAAGTATCATTTAACGATAAGCCGATCTTGACCGCAAAAACTGATATTGCTATCAGTTCCGATCCCAACTTTAGGTTTTATTTTGTTCCTGATGAAGCCGGTATTTTAAAAGCTGAGATTACCGATACCTCCTGTGAAAGCCCAACGGCGCGGGATGTCTGCAAAAAAGGGGATACCTATACGGAAACTTATGCCATTAATCCTTGATTGTGGTCAGCAAGGCTGGGCGGGGTAAGTAAAGCATTAAAAAGCAATATTAAACATTGAGACCCGTACCCTGAATGACACCAATGATCTTGCCGTCTGGAAGCCCTAATAAGCCCTCTCCCAATGAGGGAGTGCCAAGGTGAGATGCAACTGATTGATTTTAATACCCTCATCCCAACCTTCTCCCAATGGGAGAAGGAGATTTTTGAATTATTAGAGACTCCTTTAAACACTAATGCCCCAAAATTTCCGGCAGAAAAAACTCACTGACTAACATAGGTCGTTTCTGGATGGCGTAGACAGTCCTTCGCCCCCAAATGGGTTGGTCTATATTGGCTTGTTGCTTTGCTGTTGATGTCCATGCGCTGGGTTTTATCAAGGTCAAATCCATCGTGATCCGTTCCAGGTCAGGATAGGAAAATATCACCTCGCCTAGTGGCCGTGTACCCAAATGCGACAGGTTTCGGTGGGCGACTTTGATGGTTGCTTCAGGGATGATCGTCCTCGCCAGTAGTAAAGGTTTGCCATTGGTATGCAACATCACTTCGCGGATAAGACCATATCGGTGCAAGGGCAAATCTAATTGTGTGCATTCGCTTAAAAACGGTGTCCGCCATTGGTGAAAAAGAATGCTGACAGCGATACTGTTTCCGTAATAATCACGCAGCCTTTGGGTAAGGGATCCGGCTTCGTAAGCCCAGGACTGGACAGCTTGTGGCAGGTGGTGCTGGCTTCCTCGCCTGTGTTCATGCCAATCGGGTTCATGGTTGAATAAATAACTTTTGGTGGGCAATGGGGTTTAAACCTCGGAATAATCGGGATTGTGGCCTAACCAGCGCTCAATCAATGGCGCTATGGCTTCGGGCGTATCAGCAAAAAGGGAATCGGCGATGGTCGGGATATTATCCAGTAAATCCGCATCCCTGACCAAATCGGCAACCTTAAAATTCACTTGTCCAGTCTGGCGGATACCCATTACCTCACCTGGGCCACGTAACTGCAAATCCTTTTCGGCGATTAAAAAGCCGTCGTTAGTGTCCCTTAGTATGCCTAAACGCTGACGGGCATTATCGGATAAGGGCGATTGGTACATTAGCAGGCAGAAACTGTCGTCACTGCCCCGCCCCACCCGTCCCCGTAATTGGTGCAGTTGGGACAACCCTAGTCTTTCGGGATTTTCGATAATCATCAAGCTGGCGTTCGGCACATCAACGCCCACTTCTATGACGGTGGTGGCGACTAACAGGTCAATGTCATGGTTTTTAAAAGCCAGCATAATGGTATCTTTATCGGCGGCTTTCAGTCGCCCATGTAAAAGTGCTACGCGCACACTGGGTAAGGCAGTAGACAGTCGTTCTGCCGTTTTTTCGGCGGCTTCGCACTGGAGAAGCTCAGATTCTTCAATTAATGTACACACCCAATAAGCTTGTTTTTTGCTGCTCACCCAGTTGTTGATTCGGCTAATGACATCGTCTCGCCGCTCACTGGGGATCACGCTGGTGGTAACTGGCTTTCTGCCAGGAGGTAGTTCATCAATGATAGAAATATCCAGGTCGGAATACTGCAACATCGCCAAGGTGCGCGGAATTGGCGTGGCGGTCATGACCAGTTGATGAGGCCTGATGCTGCCTTGCTGGCCTTTTGCGCGTAATGCCAGCCGTTGATGCACACCGAAACGGTGTTGTTCGTCGATGATGATTAAGCCTAAGCGATGAAAGTTGACTCCGTCCTGGAATAAGGCATGAGTACCGATCACAATGCCTGTTGCGCCGCCTTCCAACGCCAGTAAAATTTCCTTGCGTAGATTGCCTTTTACTTGTCCTGTGAGCAACGTTATTTGGGTAGCGAACAGATTAAACCATCCGCTGAAATTGCGGTAATGTTGCTCTGCCAATAATTCTGTTGGAGCCATGATGGCGACCTGGTAACCAGTAGCCAGTGCCAGTAAGGCTGCATAAGCGGCGACTATGGTTTTGCCGGAGCCAACATCACCCTGCACCAAGCGCATCATAGGATGGGGCTGCGTGCAATCTGCTTCAATTTCTGCCATTACCCTGAGTTGTGCTCCGGTCAATTTGAAAGGCAATGCGGCTATGAATGGTTTTGTGGCCGCAGAGTCGATAGCAAAACACGGTGCTTGCCAGGCTTTTGCCTTATGCTTGGCAAGTTTAAGACTTAGGTGATGCGCCAACAGCTCTTCAAATGCCAGTCGTTTAAGTGCGGGGACACTGCCGTTTTGTAGTGCCTCGATGGTTATTGTTGCATCCGGCGCATGCAGGGTCTTAATCGCTTCCGCTAATGACGGGTAACGGTGTTGCTTGAGGACGGCATCGGGAAGCCAGTCCCTTAAGGCTTGGGCGTTGTCATTGCAAATGACCAGTGCTTGCTTGACTGCTTTTCTGACAACATTCTGGTTAAGCCCTTCTGTTAGTGGGTATACAGGAGTTAAATGGGATTCAGTGATTGCCTTGTCAGATGATGAAATGACCGTGTATTCAGGATGAACCATTTCCAATCCGGCATAGCCAAACCGGACTTCCCCAAAGCAACTAATCGCTGTTCCCGGCTTGAGCGCATTGTGCTGCTGAGCGGTAAAATGGAAAAACCGTAGGTCGATAAAACCCGTGCCATCGCTAATCCGACAGATCAGGCTTTTGCGGCCTCTTGGTAGCACATCGATGAATTCAACCTTACCGCTGATGAGCGCTGACATTCCCGCCAAAAGTTTAGCTATTGGGTAAGTACGGGTTCTGTCTTCGTAACGGATGGGCAGATGGAAGAGTAAGTCTTGGATGATTCGGATGTCGAGTTTTTCTAGGTTAGCCGCTGTGCGGCTACCTATTCCGGTGAGGGTGGTAACTGATTGTTTAAGGGTTTCCGGCGGGTTCATAAATAGCTACCAGTATCTGACAAAAATAATGTTGAAACTGGCGTTGTATTCTATCAGTTTGGATAATTCTTCGGGTTAAGCACCATAACTGCATCCATTTCCACCTGTGCGGCTTTAGGTAATGCAGCAACCCCAACGGCGGCACGCGCGGGATAAGGTGCTTGAAAAAAGCGTCCCATGATTTCATTAACGATGGGGAAGTGCGCTAAATCCACCAAAAAAACATTCAGTTTCACAATATCAGAAAGATTGCCACCGGCGGCTTCTGCAACGGCTTTCAAATTGTTGAACACTTGAGTAATTTGTGCGGAAATATCGCCTTCTACCAGTTGCATGGTTTCTGGTATTAAGGGAATTTGTCCTGACAGATAAACCGTACCGTTAACTTTAATTGCTTGTGAATACGTGCCTATGGCTTGTGGGGCTTGATCCGTATTGATGATTTCTTTGGTCATTTTGGCGTGATGATTTGGTAGAGGGTATTTCGATTACGCAGCAGAAACTTAAGCATGAAAGAGTTTGGTTTTACGCTTTCACCCGGGTAATTTTTATGACAATCGACAACTCTTTCAGTTTTCGCATAATTTTGGCCAGATGCACACGGTCTTTAACGCTAACGGTGATTAGATCGACGGAGAGACGGGAGTCTTGTTCAATCACCGTGACATTTTCAATATTGGAATTATACTCTGAGATCGTCGAGGCCACCGTTGCCAATGATCCGCGCTGATTGAGTACTTCAAGCCGAAGTTCAGCAGGAAAATCACCTGTTGCATCTTGACTCCATTCCACATCTAACCAACTGGTTTGTTTCTTCCTGACTTCGTTGCTGTTACGGCATTCGTGATGGTGTACGACGATGCCTTTGCCGGGATTAAAAAAGCCAATGATGGAATCGCCAGGAATAGGACGACAACACTTAGCAAGCGTTATTACCATCCCCTCTGTGCCTTTGATAACCAGCGGCGTGCTCTGGGTTTGATCATTATCTTCCAGCCTGACCGCAGCATGTACGTCTTTCTGGGTAAGTTGTTTGGCTACCAAGAACGGCATCTTATTGCCTAAGCCAATATCTTCCAATAACTCATCGAGCGTCAGTTTGCCGGTCACTTCAAGCAGGGACTTCATTCTGGACTTGTCTATGTTTTCAAGTTGCAAGTCCATAGCTTGCAATTCTTTATCTAACAGACGGTTGCCTAAGCTGATGGCCTCTTGTTGTTTGAAATTTTTCAAATAATTACGGATGCCGGAACGCGCCTTGGCGGTGGTGACATAATTGAGCCACAGCGGATTAGGCCGCGCCCAAATTGCGGTAATGACTTCAACCGTGACACCGTTTTCAAGTTTGGTTTGCAATGGCACCAGTTTGCGGTCAACCCGTGCAGAAACGCAGGCATTGCCAATATCGGTATGCACGGCGTAAGCAAAATCAATAATGCTCGCGCCCTTGGGCATTTTGATGATCTCGCCTTTGGGGGTAAACACGAAAACTTCCTGCGGGAATAAGTCTATCTTTAAATTGTCGATAAACTCCAGGGAATCACCTGCCGATTGCTGGATTTCCAATAAGTCGCGCAACCATTCATTGGCGCGATCCTGAAACCTGTCGTTTTTGTCATCATCGGATTTATACAGCCAATGCGCCGCGATACCGGACTCAGCCATGCGGTGCATTTCGTGCGTCCTAATCTGAATCTCGATAGGGAAGCCATAAGGGCCAATAAGTATCGTATGGAGCGACTGATACCCGTTAGCCTTGGGCAAGGCAATATAATCCTTGAATTTACCCGGTATCGGTTTATACAAGTTATGGACGATACCCAGGATACGGTAGCAATCATCGACGTTGTTACAGAAAATTCGGAAGGCATAGACATCAAAGACATCGGTCAAGGAAACTTTTTTGTTCAGCATTTTTTGATAGATGCTGTAGAGGTTTTTTTCCCGCCCAGATACGTCACACGTCAAATTGTCTTGAGTAATGCGGTTTTTTAGCGTGGTTTCAATAACGTCGATGACTTTGCGGCGGTTGCCACGGGCTTTTTTTAAAGCCGTATCCAAAATAGCGTAACGGCGCGGGTACATTGCCTGAAAACTCAACGCCTCGAGTTTATGCCTGATGTTGCTCATGCCCAGGCGATTGGCTATCGGGGCATAGATGTCCAGGGTTTCGCGGGCAATGCGGCGTTTTTTCTCGGCAGGTATAGCGCCTAGGGTTTGCATGTTGTGGAGCCGGTCGGCGAGTTTGACCATGATGACGCGCAAATCCTTGCCCATTGCCAAAAACATTTTGCGGACGTTTTCCGCCTGGGTTTCGGCGTGGGATTTGCTGTCGATTTTGGTGAGCTTGGTGACACCATCAACCAGTTCCGACACTTCAGGGTTGAAGGCTTTTGCCAGCTCCTGCTTGCTGACTCCCGTGTCTTCGATGACATCATGCAGTATGGCTGCCATAATGCAGTTGGCATCCATGCGCATTTCGGCGAGGCTGATGGCAACCGCGATGGGATGGCAGATGTAAGCTTCGCCGCTTTTACGTAACTGGCCTGAATGCGCCTTTGCGCCAAATTCATAGGCGCGGACGCAGTCGTCAACTTGGGCTTTATCCAGATAGCCGGACAATGCCGAACACAAACGCCTTATAAGCTTATCCTGAGGACGTTCAAGTTCGATAGTGTCAGCGACGTCTAACATGGTTACATTTAGAACATAGGGGGGATATCGTTCACTTCACCCGTACGGTGCAGCAGGTTTATGTTGTCTTCGGTAACATGACCTTCTGCAATTTCACGCAGGGCGAGTACGGTGTCTTTGTCTTTGTTGCGCGGCACAAACTCTGTCGCGCCATGGCTTAACTGCCGTGCGCGAGTCCCTGCCAACAACACCAGTTTAAAGCGGTTTTCTACATGTTCTAAACAATCTTCGATAGTGACTCTTGCCATTTGGGTTCCTTTATATTTTAAGTTTGCTTCGTAAGACCACGCAAATGGTCAGTTGGTTCTAATTTAACACGTTTGTGATTAAATCAATCGAAAAACAACAGCTTGTTATTGTTTAACTTTAAATAAAAAATGTAATAGTTTGATTATATTGCTAACCCCTCGACTCTAATATAGCGACAGCAGGCAGTTCCTTACCTTCAAGAAATTCTAGAAATGCCCCGCCACCGGTCGAGGTATAAGACACCTTGTCCTCAATGCCATACTTATCGATTGCCGCCAGCGTGTCGCCACCACCTGCTATCGAAAACGCAGGGCTTTCAGCAATTGCCATGGATAAAGTTTTAGTGCCGTTGCCAAATTGGTCGATTTCAAATACGCCGACTGGGCCGTTCCACACAATAGTCCCGGCAGATTTTAGGATTTCAGCATACTGCTTGGCAGTGTCTGGGCCGATGTCGAGGATCAGGTCATCTGCTTCAACATCTGCCACTTGTTTGACGGTAGCCACCGCACTGTCCGAGAATTCTTTCGCACACACGACATCGGTAGGAATGGGAATGGCTGAACCAGCGCTTTTGGCGGCGGCAATTAGCCGTTTCGCTTCTTCAATTAAATCGGGTTCGTACAGCGATTTGCCGACAGGAAAGCCCATTGCCGCAATAAAGGTATTGGCAATGCCGCCGCCGACGATGAGTTGATCGACCTTTTCAGACAATGACTTAAGCACCGTCAATTTAGTGCTGACCTTAGAGCCGCCCACAATAGCAACCAAAGGCTTAGTGGGTGTTTCCAATGCCTTGCCCAAGGCATCCAGTTCGTTGCCAAGTAACGGACCAGCACACGCAATCGGGGCAAATTTTGCCACACTGTGAGTGGATGCTTGCGCCCGGTGCGCCGTGCCGAACGCATCCATCACGAACACGTCACACAAAGCCGCCATTTTCTTGCCCAACTCATCGCTGTTTTTTTCTTCGCCGACGTTAAAACGCACGTTCTCGCATAGCACGACTTCGCCCGGCTTTACGGTGATGCCGTCCAGCCAATCACGTTCCAGCCGTACCGGCTTGGCCAGCAAGCTGGACAGCCTTTCGGCAACGGGTTTTAAGGAAGCTTCTTCATCGAACTGGCCTTCAACGGGACGACCCAAATGGGACATCACCATGACCGCAGCACCCGCCGCCAAGGCTTGTTCAATCGTAGGCACGCTTGCCTGGATGCGGATATCGCTGGTCACTTTGCCGTTTTTGACCGGCACGTTCAGGTCTTGCCGGATCAATACCCGCTTGCCCGCCAAATCCAGGTCAACCATTCTTTTTATCGACATATTTCTTTCTCTCGTTTAGTGTTGTTAAGGTGTTATTGATTTGCGTCTTCTTTCCATTTGATGGAACAGCCGAGGCTGGCAATCTGGTCAGTCGGGCCTTTTCCGGTTTGGGCAATTAGCTTCATGGCCTCAAACAGGTCGCGCCGAGTGCCTTCGGGGGCAGTTTCTTTGCGGCTGGCATCCAGGCGGCCACGGTATTGCAATTCAAAATCCGCGTTATAGCCGAAGAAATCAGGGGTGCAAACAGCGCCATACGCTTTGGCTATTCCTTGTGTGTCATCAATCAGATAAGGAAACGGGTAATTATATTCAGTGGCGATTTTTTGCATGTTTTCATACGAATCGTCGGGGTAATTGACCGTATCGTTGGACATGATTGCAACCGATTCAATGCCATAACCCTTTAATTCAAGGGCATCACGGAGAATTCGGCTATGCACCGCCCTCACATAAGGGCAGTGGTTGCAAATAAACATGACCAGCAAGCCGTTCCTGCCCATACAGTCCTGTAAAGCCCAGGTTTTGCCGTCAACGCCAAGCAGTTTAAAGTCCGGCGCTTTAACGCCAAAATCGCAAACGGGTGGGTTAAGAGATACCATGATCATTCCTCGTTAGTTGTTTATAATTTAAGATTTATGACATTACGGTTTAATAGCGGTAATGTACAACAAAATGCGGAGGTTTTGTATTTATTGCAGGAGATTAAGGGCAATTTAAGCCCTGAAAATCCTATCGCAACAGTTCGCGAATGATGCACCCCGCCCCTCGGCACAACTTGGCCTTACTTACTTACCGTAAAGAATGGCCGCGTTTCAAAAACAGAATTTGCAAAACGTTTACCCTGCCATGACAAGCTTCGTTTCAACACAAAATCAAACCGGAACGGGTGGTAATCTTGTAATGCCAATAATGGCTGAAGATTTTCTTCTGCCAATAAGCCGGATGCAACGAAATTTTTTACCGAAACCAATGGTAAAACGCCCGTCAAAGGATAATCGGAACCATTGAGCAAGCGACTATGCCACGCGGTTTCAGTCAGCAAAGCCTTTAAGACACCAACTTCGCGATTTCGTAAAATGATGGCGGAAATGTCCCCGAACAACCGCCCTTGCCATTGTTTTTCACCCATTAATTGGGCGAAAATATCGAAATTTTTTATTGGCTTCCCCTCTTCGTCAAGACCGCTGCCCAGTGCAGCGCAATGTGCAACGACGACCCTGACCCCCGCATCCAAGGCGCGACGCAAGCGCAAAGGGTTGCCAAATTGCGGTTGGTTTGTGCCATGCACAGACTTTTCTTCGCCACCGTGGCTGATAATCGGAATATTGAGTTTTGCAGCAACTTTATAAAACCGGTCGCACTGCGGTGAAGCAGGATCAATTCCCATTGCTGGCGGAAGCCATTTTACTGCCCGCGCACCTTGTGCAACCACTTGTTCTAAAGCAGCCTCGCAGTCACGGCGATAGGGGTGAATGCTGGCAACCCATTCAAATCGTTCAGGGTATTGTTTTGCCAATGTCATAGCATATTCGTTCGGCACAAAAAATGCGGTGTTGGCATGGTCTGCATCCCCATTGGCACCATGCACCTTATCGAAAGCGTATAACATGGCCTTTGCACCTTTCGGCATACTCTCCAGCAAAGCCACGAGACGCTTAACAAAAGCAATATCTTGCCCGCCTTTCTTGCCTGCACACGCAGCATTCGCATATGCATAGTGCAGGAGTGTTTGAATCGGATGCAGTAGCGGCGCATCCATCTCTTGGCTCAGGGTAATGCCACTGCCGCTGTCACCGGAACCCACAATATGGGTATGGCAATCCCACCAGTCCTCAGGGTTAACGCCTTGCCAAACTAACTTTTCTAACGCTGATGTCGGTGTTTCAACTGGGTCGAGGCATGGATTGGTAAGTCTAAAGAAGGCGGAAACCGGAGTGCTGGCTGTAACCAAACTGGCGCTAGCATATTGCAAAAAACGGCGGCGGGATTTGCTTGGGTGGATCATAGGTGCGTGTTTAAGTATTTTCTTAATGCTAAAAATAACCCTATGAGATGGCAAAGTAGGATGCAGCCGCTGGTGGTGGCGTTTCTTTCGTGGTTGCCATTAATTTGGGGAGATAGCATTAACAATCTTACCGCAACAAAACCGCCAAACTAATCAAAATAGCGCCAATGTAAATCGACCATAAGGTATTGCGGTGCTGCATTTCCATTTGTTCCCGCAGCAGCATCAGCTCCCGTTGCTGTTTTTCAGCACGTTTTTGGGCATTGGCGGCGTTGTCTAGGGTTTTAAACAGCAAGGTAGGGATTTCTGGGAAGTGTTCGGCAACTTCGGGAAATTGTTTGAATAACTTGGTGATTTTGGCTTTCGGACTCATGCGTTCCTTAAACCATTTTTCCAGGAATGGTTTGGCGGTTTGCCATAAGTCCAAATCAGGATAAAGCTGCCTTCCTAAGCCTTCAATATTAAGCAAAGTCTTTTGCAGCAACACCAGTTGCGGTTGCACGTGCATGTCGAAACGACGGGCGGTTTGGAACAGGCGCAGCAACAATTGCCCGAAGGAAATGTCTTTCAGCGGTTTTTCAAAGATCGGCTCGCACACGCTGCGGATTGCGGACTCAAACTCCTCGATACGCGTGGAACTGTCCACCCAACCCGATTCAACATGCATTTGCGCGACTTTGCGGTAATCACGGTTGAAAAATGCCAGGAAGTTTTCGGCAAGGTAATGCTGGTCGGTCAACGACAGCGAGCCGACGATACCGAAATCGACGGCGATATATTTTGCTGGTAGGTCAACAAAGATATTGCCTGGATGCATGTCGGCATGGAAAAAATTATCCCTGAACACCTGGGTAAAAAAGATTTCCACTCCGCGTTCTGCCAATAACTTAAAATCTGCGCCTTCTTTTCTCAGCCGCTCGATTTCGCCGACAGGTACACCATGAATCCGCTCCATGACCATAACTTTACGGCGGGAATAATCCCAATATATTTCAGGCACATAAAGGATGTCTGAATTCTCGAAATTACGCCTCAACTTGGCAGCGTTGGCGGCTTCCCGTAACAGGTCAAGCTCATCCAGCGTACTGCGTTCAAATTCGGCAACCACTTCCATAGGCCGCAACCGCCTTGCATCTGCCCAAAACTTTTCGGCAATCCGTGCCAATTCGTACAGTAGCCCAATGTCGGACACAATGCCTTCTTCTATATCCGGGCGTAATACTTTGACGATAACTTGTGTGCCGTCATGTAATTCGGCGGCATGGACTTGCGC
>JAYVGW010000313.1:0-14219 GCA_043771735.1 Methyloglobulus sp. | reverse complement strand
CGGCTTGCCGGAAACGGCATCTTGTAGCTTAAAGCTGAGTAAAGTTTCAGCATTTGCAATTGGCTGGGTTTTTAAAGGCAGCAGTTCCAACTTGATTTTTGTCGGTTCGGTTTGCTTAGGTTCGGTCAAATTACCTTCAAATTTAGCGGTGAAGCAATGGATAATGCGCGGCTGGTCGAGCATCACCGCAACGTCATAATTGCCTAGTTTTTCGATGGACACTGGAGCTTCGAAAACACCTGGCGCGGTTTCCCGTAAGCTCCGGTCTAAAACCATCAAGGCCCTTGGAATGCGGCGATAGTTATCGAGCGTTCCCATAGCCACCATCATGCCCTCGACGTAGTAATAAATGGCCTTGCCGGGAGCGTCGGCAACCATTACGCCATTTTGTTCCGGCACTGGCGCAATCATGGCGGCGACACCAATGGACTCAGGCAAGGCTGAAGGTGGTTTTTCGCCTGCCTGAATCTGGGTGGTAGATAGTTCGGTTAATTTCCCGCTTTTTTCACCAGACTCGACAGGTAGTTTATCCAGTTGCTTTCTGTTAACCAGTGCGAACTTTTCCGACCCCAACCCCCGAACATAGGCATAGTCAGCGGTAAACGCGATCTGGTCGGGTTCAGCCGTCACCTTAGCAAAGGCGATTTTTGAGTTAGTGGCCGAGTCAACCACATATGCCTTTGCGTCGAGTTGGTTGACTACCCAAACATAACGGCCTTGCGGATCGGCGGCAATATCGACTGCGCCACGGCCCACTTCGATTTGACCATCAACAACCAGCTCAACGGGATCAACCACACTCATCATGGCAGCATTTACGGATGCAACATAAAACCGTTCTGCTTTGTCTACCCAGGCTGCTTTTAAGGGCGTATTGCCAACCTTTATGTCCCCCAATTTCTTCAAACTGGCAGTTTCGATGATGGACACCGTATTGGCTTGGGTATTCGTAACAGCGGCAAATTTACTATCCGGCGTAAAACTGATTTGATGCAGGCCTTCGCCTACGGTGATTACTTTTACTGTAGGTTTAGGTTTTTCACTTCGGCTGATGACAACAACAGTGGGCGAACCATCCAAACCTACCCATACCGATTGCTCATCCGGCGCTAACGCAATGCGGGTCGGCTTGCTGCCCTCACCCATGGAAATTGTGGCCACCACGCTATGCGCAGCCGTATCAATCAACGCGACCGCCGCAGCATCCGGCATGGTCACATAAAGCCGCTTGCCATCTTTGGTTAATACCCAATCCAAGCCTTGTTCCGGCAGTTGCACGATCCCTTCCAGTTTGCTGCTTGATGCGACTTGAGGGTTAATAAATGCGACCGTCTTATCCTGGTTGAGCGTCAACAACAAATAACTGTTCAAATCGACATCGGCACGCGTCGCCAATTGTCCGCTGGCAAAGCTGCGGACTTTCGCTTCGCAACTGGTTTCGGTGGCGACTTGTTCGGAGCGGCGGAGGGAGAGCCAGGCCTTGGGGTGAAGGCCGTTAACAGGACGATTGGTTTTGGAATCTGAAAAAACAAATTGGGCATTCATTGCATTACCCGGTTGCGTTCCATGCTTGCGGGTAGCCGAAGGATTTAGCAATAACTCAATAGCGACATTCTCTTGTGAGTACCGTTGGGAAGGCGCACTGTAAGCAACCGGTGAACACAGAAAAGCCATTGTGACAACAATACAGTGCAGTGAGATTTCATATTGGCGCATAGCTGTTTCCCTTGCTTCAACTTTTATACAAGTTACGGTTGTATACGCAAGCTATTGATGAAAAAACCCAGAATTTCAGAACTTACTGTCCGCCCGCGAGGCTTGACATCTACCCTGATAACCTTAATTCTTTCATTGCCCTCTGCTTTCACCCCTAAAAATATCGCAGCATTTGCAGGATCATCAAATCTGTCATTGGTGACCCCCTTGTTGTTGGACTTATCTTCTGGTGTGATGCTGTCAGCGCTGACGCGCATGATTGCGGTAAACTCGATATTATTGACGCGCGAATTTATTGCGTATTGAACACCCGCCGCACTAACTGGGGGATCAAATTCTATTCGGATGGCATCCGTGAAATCTTTCTCTATCCAGCCGGAGCCAATCAGTATATCCCCAGATGCAAAATTAACCGGCAAGTCGGGCCTGTCACCGCAAATGCTACCTTCAATCATCAGGTCTTTGCCGCCAGAAACTTTTACCGTCACCGCGCCACAAACAAATTGAATAGGTCCAGACGAAGTGTCAACTGATGTCGGCAATATCGGCCATTGAAAATCTTGCCCCTGGATCACACTTCTTTTAGATACCTTTTTCATGATATTTCCCTAATAATAAACTAAGGCTGATGACAGTTTTTGGGTACAGCCCCAGTACCGTCAACCCTGAAAATACCCCACATGCCGCCATTAAATTGAAAGTTTTCCTGGACCCTGTAGAGATAATCGCCCGGTACACAGAAGTACCCGCCAGCCGTAGCCATAATATTGACATGCCTGGAAGGCCCTAGTCCGCCAATTGCACCGAGCCGAGAAGACACATGCCGTTTGGCATCTTTCTCGTCGCCAGGGCTGTCGTCATCTTGCATCATCGTTGAGTCAAAACCCCAGGGTTGGTATTCCCAGTTGTGCCCGTAAATCGCCAAGGCATGTTGCCTGGAATGGCCACCAGGATGGACGACACGAAAGCGCACCTTTTGGCCTTTTTTGGCTTTAAAAATGGGCGTTTCAGGTTCACATGAATCACCGCTACAGGGTGATATATTTTTCTTGGAACTCAGGCTGTCCGTATAGTCAAGTTGGTTCAGGTCATTGAAGTCGGCACCCGATGTACCCATGCCGTTACGCGCCCATAAAGATTCCGTGCGGTAGTTGAAGCCTTTTTGTCCGGTGTCTTCGGCATCGTCCGCCATCCTATGATTGGGCATCGCCTGACCATTCTGCTGTAGGCTCAAATCATCTTGCATAACCAACACAAAATCGCGGAAACTCTCTTTATTAGGAATAACTACATCGGCACTGGCCCTTGATTTTATTTGTTGGTCTTTTTCTATATTGGCAATCGGGCCACAGAGTTCGGCTGTGGCCTGCCCTTCCAATTGGCATTCGGCACCTCTGGGTTCCACAATAAGCGCACCAACCGCGCCATGCGACGAACCTTTGATGGTATCACCAAAGTTTCTGATCGCCGTAGCGCCAAATTCCATAGGCTGGTAGCGAACGATAGCGGTATAAATGTCATCGCCGTTGGGTGGCCTATCCTTGTTGATTACATAGCATGAAATGTCATCTTTGGTTGCAGCAACACATTCTTTTAAAGAATTTTGACCTTGTGTTTCTTTAGTCCCTGCTTCTTTATATTCCGCTAAGGAAAATGCTTTTCTATCACCTAAGTACCATTCATAGACAGCTTCGCTTGCAAAGTTTTTGCCGATTTTTTCGCCTTGTTGTCCGGCCAGCGTAAAATCACAATCCTTAAACGGGTCGCCATTTTTCAATTGGCAACCATGTGGAAAGCTTTGCATGGCCTGGCCTTTTAGGTTTTTGCCAAAATTGTTGTGGTTATTCTTAGCTGCACCATATTCAGTAACGAGTTGAGGGACTAACCCAATCGCACTAGACATTTGGAATTGGTTGAAATTAAAACCATTTACAATCGGCGGCATCAGGTTGTAACTCCAGGATTTGGGATATTGCACGCCATCGGCCATCTCAGTCGGCAAATAGTTTTTAAACTTAATTGTGACGCAATCCCCAGCGTTAGCCCTAAGGATTAAAGGTTCCAAAGGCCGCTTTTTCGTACCATACTGCTCCTTCAGGTAACGCTCGACTTCTTTGCCGTTTTTCCAGGAATTGGCCACTTCTTTCGGCACTTCAACTAGGACAACCGCATTCGGATCGCCAATATTAAAGCGAGTGTTATAAAACTTGTTGCCTCCAGCTATACCCTCCAGTAAATCAGCGACGCGCCAGGCGGTTACAAAAAATTCTTTTTTGGGTGCAAACACATCTCCATCTGGACAAGTCGATGATGTGCCAAATAATCGTCCTGCGTGGCCTGGTAATTCAGCAAGCCAATCAGGATGCCCTGCTGTGGATTTATTTGAGCTGCCACTTTGATGCGTTGCTTTCGTCTTAAATGAACGTAGCAATCCCCACATACCATCCCACATGTTTTCCACGGCAGGCGATCCATACCAGTAATCTGTGGGAGTGTTTGTAAGTTGGGGTGACACTTCAAATTCAAAGTGTTCAGAAATACCAATTTGTTGGCCGTTCATATAACCTGAATTGCGTGATTTCGGCTCGGCAAGCCATTTCATGCCAGTCATTGAAAACACATGTTGCTCTTCTTGGGAACCTTGAATAAGGTGCAATTGCAGAGGGTCTCCTTCATTCGCCGCCAACATCGGCGTGGAAGGGTCGCCAGCTTCCCGCCAAGGTTCACTTGTTTGGAGTAAGCCCAAAAACGATTTAGTTTTCGCGCGTTGTTGGGCAATTAAATCAGTCAATTCCTTTTCATTGGATATTTCATGACCGACATGTTTTTTAAGTTTTTCAATTCGCTTGTTAACCGGTTCTGGTTCTTTTTTATTGTTGTGCGTCAACGAGCTAAACACGTTTGCCATATCGCCTTCAGCGACCACAACACCTTCCTCGTTTATTTTTTGATGATACTCAAGGCTGTTTTTTATCTTCCTCGGCTATTCTCAATGGAATCGGCTCATTACGATAATTGAGTAACCGTGTACCTGGATCCTCAGAAGATATGCCTTCTGGCTTCGGCTTCAAACCGTCACGCACAATATGCGGCAGCGCCAATTCATCTTGTCGGCTGGGCGGATTGACTGGGCGCAAATCAGCGTTGTACAGGATTGCAAAATCGGCGAAGGCGAGATTATATTCGCGGCGTATTTCATCCTTATGTTCCGTTCGCTTGTCCGCTGGATAACCTTTGGGGAAACCAATGTTCGCGGCATAACTGGTAGGACCACCATCAGGGCGGCAGGGTTTTTCGATGGTGCCGCCCAAAGTTGTGCCGTTGCATTTTGTTTGCCGGTTATCGACTACGACATCGGCAGGCGAAGCAGCCAACTTGGTCCAGACGGTATCCTTGGATTCCACAATCAAGGCCGCATAAAAGCCGTGTTGCTGATGCGAGCTGGGGCCGTAGTGGTCGTGGGTGAATACGGCGCGCATGGTGCGGTCTTTCCACTGGTCATTCAGGACAGGGTCTGCCCACCAGCGTTGCACGGTGGCTTGTGCGCCACACCAGGGATGTTTTTCATTATCTTCTTTAGCGTTTCCTGAGCATTCTCCCCGTTTGTCTGTTTTGGTTGTTTTCGGTAATGTATAAGGCTTTACCGTTAATGACGATTTGATGGGGTTGCCTTTCCAATCAATGACTTTGCCATTTTTATCGGCATCTTTTGGATCTTTGTATTTGTGTTTGCTCGCTTCAATACGTTCACGTACCTCATCAGGCGAGAACGTACCATCTTCATAATTCCAGCCATTAGCGGAACCATCCGATGCCGTTACATCGAATTTCACCAAATGAATGTGCTGGCCGATGGTATCTGTGGGTGAATACACCTGAAAATCATCTAGGTTTAATACGCTGGGAATTAAATTGGTGGCTTGGAATTGGATGCAATCACCGGAATTGGCCCGGAAGAAAAGCGGTTCCGCCAAGCGTTTGCCGCTCAAGGTATCGGCCGCATCTTCTTCCAAAACTGGCATACGTGCTTGCGGGTCGTGCCAGCCATATTTGTTTACGGTCAAGTCGAATTGAATATAGGCCGATTTATAAAGACGGGGATTGCTGCGGTTAACTAGGGGCTTCTTGTCTTTATTGCCTGCTTCCTCGTAATAATCCGTTGGACAAGGATCGGCGAAGGGCGCTCCTTGTGCGGGGGCAAAACCGTTTACCCGAAATTTGTTGCCTGGCTCGTAAGCTGTGCTGGTTTCATGATCGTCAGGATAGGAGGCATTTACGGTCTGATAGCCTTTGCCTTCCCAGAGCGGGTTCATAGGGGTCAAACTATCGGGCTTTTTAGGGTCACCATGAATCATCCGGTGAATAGGCCACTGCGTGTCTTGTGCGTTAAGATCCCATTGAAACGTATCGGGCAAATCAGCCAAAGCCTGTTTAAAATCACTTTTACATGCTTGCCATACACTAGCCAACATGCCATCCGGTTGTTTATCATTTTTCAACCCGATAATCGTAGCCTGGTTCCAACCGGCATGAAATGCCATTGCCAAAATTTCGCTTTTTGTGCCGCACTGGGGCAATATTTTGAGCGTTACAGAGTCCAATTTTTTAGCTAAAGCCAAATTTTCATCGTCTTGATTTAACTTCCAAGTCCGGTGTGAGATATATTGGGCGGCGCGTATGGAATCTTTGTCGCCTTTGCCGTTAAGCATTTCTTTCAAATCAGCATCGTCGTCCGGGTCAAGGAAATGACTAGTGCCGCCCATGATGACATGCCGGGGCAAACCTCCATCAAGCCAACCAGCCGAAGGGTTATTTGGATTTTTGAGGGCCATGTCCATTGGTGGTTGCGGTGGACGATGCCCCGATTCCCCGGCCATAAAGAAGGGGTAACCACGCATGTCGGCCGTGGGCAAAGGGGCTAAAGGGAAGCCCGGTATCGGCACGAGAGCAGGGTTAGGCGCGCCATCATCTTCAAGTTCATGGTCAGGTAAATTTCTATACCTATAGGCTGGTAAATTTAAAGGATTAGACTTTGGGTCATCCTTCTTGACGTACAGGCCGTCTTCAAACACATCATGATTGCGCCACAATTCCCACATGCCTGCCGCAAAATGCGGATAAAGATGGCAATGGAAAATAGCGTCACCTACCGTTAAGTTACGGTTGCCGCCGCCACCATACTGAATATCATAGGTATACGACGAACCTGGGGAAATGGTTTGCGAATCCAGATAATTGGCATTCGGGTCGTTTTTATCCTGCAACCACTGGTGTGTATGCAAGTGGAAAACATGGGTTTCTTTAGGGCCTGCGTGAATATTGCGGAAGCGCACCGGGTCACCCAGGTAGGAGTGATGGACATTGGAGGGGTCGTCTGGGTATAGGGCTTCGACGGCTTCGCCCTTTTCGTCACGGCGGACTATCATCGCCGGATCGCCATTAACCCAGGAGCTTAAAAAGAATTCTTCAAGCTTGCACTCGGGACAATCTTTCCCTGGCCCCAATTTTTTCATATTGGCCAGGACGACCGAGCCGACCCCCGAAGACCCGTAGTTGATAGCCATGCCATCGGCTAAGTCACTGAGCGGATTGTCTTCATCAGCCAATTCGGCAAACGCTTGGAACACGTTATTCTCATCATGAAAAATCGTGGTGAATTCGCGGAACGACATGCCGCAACTTGATCCAGGCGAACGCTTGGCGCAGACATCGGGCGTTTCGCTGGTTTTGTCGGTTTGGTAGATGATGGCGTTAAGGTCGGAATGTTGAATAACGCCATCTTTTACAATAGCCAACTCTTCGTAATCAATTTTGGAATAGTCGGTATCACTTTCTGCGGCATCGACCAAATCCTGGTGTACCACTTGCGAGCGGTACCAGACAGAACCTTTAAGCTCGACATTTATTGAACCAAACAAGCCTAAACCCAGTTGGCCGCCATCGCCTTCCCCGCCTGCCAATGCGCCTGCGGAATAGAAAAAATACCCGCCTTCTTGACGGGCATACCAAGTGTACGTTTTGCTGGTGCCGGGTTCTGCCAATGAAGACGGGTTTTTGCCCACATTAGCGCCGTCTGATGCAATATTCACGTAATCAAGGCCATTAACGTGGATAGATGCACTGCGAGTAGAGGGATAATCAGGCTCCTCTTGACGTGGAAACGGGAATTTATGCAAGGCATTAGGGTCGTTGCGCGGGGGGGTAGACAAATCGTTTGCTTTGGCTGCGGTAAGGTCAACTGGGTTATCTTCAGGAGTTACCAGAACCGAATGCCGTTGCACGCCACCTTTTGGAAAATCAGCGCGCTGAAACGTAGTATGGATGGTGGGTAGTGGCGACAATAAATTCCAGAACTTTACCTGTAGGCATTCCCCCTCATGAACGCGCAACACTAACGGGCGCGGCCTTTTAGTGTCCCTGAGCCGCACCTTGCCTTTCAGCTCCGCCATTTCCGCATCGGATTTAGAGGCAATTTCTTTGCCTTGCTCATCGACGACATCTTTTCTTAGCGCATACACCATCCCTGCCGGATTAAACGCGCCAAAGCGATTAAAAGTGATAATTTGTTCTAATGCGACAACCTCGGCGGTAATGATATTTTGTTCGGCATCGTCATTTTTTTGAGTGCACAGCTCAGGTAGGGGGGTATCTGCACTAGCCTCGCCCGACTTGTTATGCGCTTTCTCCCCAGTCCAACATCCGGCCAAGAGCATGGCAGTCACCCCACATAAAACCAAGAGGGGATGATAAGGAAATTTTGTACTGGACTGAACCCTTTTTGAATACAGTCCATCGGAATTATGATGATGTAGCGATGTCATGGCCGCCCCTCTATTGCTGTCGATTTAACCAGCATTTGTTATTGCTGCATAACCTGATGGCTAGAAGCCAAAACCCTTTTGATTTTGTCCAAGACTAAAGGGAATCTCTAATAATTCAAACACCTCCTTCTCCCTTTGGGATGCCTACATGGATGTAGGTAGTAGGGCAACGCAGGAGCAGTTGCCGAGAAGGTTGGGGTGAGGGTTTTAAAATCAGTCGGTTACACCCCTCACCCTAGCCCTCTCCCAGAGGGAGAGGGGATTTTTAGAGATTCCCTAAAGCCTTTCTAACCCATTGCAAGTCTGTTTATTTTCATTTTTTATGTTTAAGGAAATCTCTACTAATTCAAAAAAGCCTTCGCCCGAGGGGAGAAGGCTGGGATAAGAGGGGGCATATAACAACTTTTTGCGGTTGGTAAACCCACACCCCACCGCAGCCCGCCCTGCACATGCCCACGGGCTTAATGAAAGCCACCCTAAACAACTCACCTTCTGGCGATAAGATTAGCATTAATGGATACTGGAACAAGGTAATTTTTCACATTTGAGGAAGCCCTGAACAAGTCGATTCCGCCCATGGTTCGACCAGCTCACCACGAACGGAATCAACCGTTACCGTTTGCCCTGTAGAAGGGCTTATTCAGAAATTCCTAAAGTAAAATGCTAAATATGGAAAACAGCCATCGCGTGCGTAAGGCGATTACCCTAAGCACGGTCGGGTGATGATTTTCACGCGCTTACGAAAACTGTTTTGAGTGGGTTTTCCATACATTTTCCACACACTTTTACGGATACCAAAATGCCTAAACAGCTATAATCTACTCACGACAACTGTGAGTACGCTTCCCTTGAAAATCGAAAAAAACGACTTGTTTCTGCATTGGTTAGTTGTGGGCATGATGCTGGTGACGCTGATGGTTTATCTGTTCATCTGCCACCAGTTCGGGCATGAATTACAGCAAACTTTGCCTGAACCGCAGCGCGTTTTAATTAGGACTGTTTTTTATGCCTCGGCCATTGGCGCTTTTCCGATGACCAATTTAATCCGCCATGTGCAACTTAGGCTAAACCAAACCATGCCAGGCAACAAATCGCCAAAAAGCCGCTATTTGCTGACCATTATTGTCTCAATGGCATTGGCCGAGGGCGTTGGGGTGCTGGGTTTTGTGATGTTTATGTTGGGGGATGATTTTAATACCCTATACATATTTCTGGTGCTTTCGGCTTTAGGCTTGTACTTATATAGACCTAAGCAGGATGAGTATGATCGGATTGTTGATGCGTTAGCAAATCGGATGGAGTGATTTCAAAAACCCATCACTCCATCCAAATAACCGATAGTGAAGTCTTTACGGCGCTGAATCCGCCACTTTAATTTTTTTGCGACGGTAATTATGCCCGTAAAAAATTTCAGTTACTTCTCTTCTTAGCTTTTCTTCGATCTCGGCCTTTTGTTCTTGCGATAAATTGCTTTCTTTTTCGAACAAATAATTCTCAAGTTCGGTTTCTTTGAGCATCATTTTGGTGTGGAAAATGTTTTCTTGGTACACATTCACGTCAATCATCTGGTAACTTTCTTGCGTATCTTTGGCAATATAATTTTGGATAGACGTAATGTTATGGTCGATAAAGTGCTTTTTTCCAGATATGTCGCGGGTAAAACCGCGCACCCGATAATCCATAATCACGACATCGGATTCAAATCGGTGGATCAGGTAATTCAGCGCTTTTAATGGCGAAATCTGGCCACAGGTAGACACGTCAATATCTGCGCGAAAAGTACTGATGCCGCTATCGGGATGGCTTTCAGGATAGGTGTGGACGGTGATATGGCTCTTGTCCAGGTGTGCGAGGACGGTTTCAGGCAATGGCCCAGGGGTCTGGCTGTTCATATTGGCCGGCGGTGCAACATCACCCTCAGAGATCAGCATGGTGACGCTGGCACCTTGCGGATCATAATCCTGAAGGGCAATATTGAGGATCTGTGCGCCAATAATATCCGCGACATCCCTTAGAATTTGCGTCAACCGATCGGCATTGTAAGCTTCATCGATATATTCTATGTAGGCCTGCTGTTGTTCAGCAGGCGCATAACAAATGTCATAGATATTGAAACTTAAGGACTTTGTCAGGTTATTAAAGCCGTGCAACTGCAATTTATTCAATTCATTAAACCTCGATTACTTCAAAATCATGGGTGATTTCCACTGCCTTGCTCAACATGATTGAGGCGGAACAATACTTTTCCGCAGACAATTTTACCGCCCTCTCGACCGCCGACGTTTTTAACTCGTGACCGCTGACGACAAAATGTAGATGAATTTTGCTAAATACGCTAGGTATTGCGTCAACTCGTTCCGCAGTGACCTCTGTAACGCAAGCGCTGACGTTATTCCTGCCTTTCTGCAAGATCTGCACGACATCAAACGATGAACACGAACCTACAGCCAATAAAATCATCTCCATAGGGCGCATACCCATATTCCGCCCACCGTGGTCGGGCGGGCCATCTATGACGACGGCATGGCCGCTACCGGTCTCGCCGACAAACATCATGCCATCTACCCATTTTATCGTCGCTTGCATCGCCTAACCCAGAAAAAAAAATGAGGCATAGCGTAGCATAGAATCGCCCATATCCATAGATGCCGTGTACATCTGAGTTTTTTTGCTAGACTGTATACGGTTATGGAAATTTTAACCTCACTTATTTTGGATGGTAATCGTTATGATCGTTACACCGCATGAAGAACCTTATAAAAATGTGATGGAACAGTTGCTGCCTTTTTGCCACAAAAAGAGCTACTCCCCCAAAACCATTATTTTCAGGCCCGGCGATTTAGGTGATCGGCTGTACTATATCGTCGATGGCTCCGTGAGTATCTGCGTGGAAGACGAGGACAATGACCAGGAATTGGTGCTGGCGTATCTAAATAAACACGAACTTATCGGCACTATTGGCGTTTTCAAGGGTTCCGAAACCCGTAAAGTTACCGTTAAGACCCGGACTAAATGCCAGTTGGCGGAAATGAGTTACGACCGTTTCCGGCAGGTACTTAGGAAAGAACTGCTGGAACACGCACCGGACATACTGTTTTTGATCGGCGAGCAACTGGCGGGCCGTCTTTTAAAAACCAGCCGCAAATTCAGTGACTTGGCGTTTATGGATGTCGAAGGCCGCATCGCCCGCGCGCTGTTGGACCTTTGTAAGGAACCGGATGCAATGACCCATCCCGATGGGATGCAGCTTTATATCACTCGCCAGGAAATCGGCCGGATTGTAGGTTGTTCTCGGGAAATGGCCGGACGGGTAATGAAAGAAATGGAAGATAAAGGGCTAATCTCCGCGCATGGCAAGACGATTGTGGTGTTTGGTACACGTTAATCTTTACTTGCACCCAAGCCCTGCGCTCAATTTTTTCTGGCTTGCTGAATGGTTTCATAAGCTTTGGTGATTTTTTGGGTTTTTTCTTTGGCAAGTTTCATCATTTCCTCCGGCAAGCCTTTCGCCACCAGCTTGTCGGGGTGGTTTTGGCTCATCAACCGACGATAGGCTTTTTTGACTTCTTCGCCGCTGGCTGATTGGGTCAATCCCAGCACCTCATAAGCGTCTTGTAAGCTGGATTGTTCGCGTCGGTAAGGTTGCTGGTGCTGCCGTTGGTACTGGCCTTCGTATTGATAATCGCGGTTATAAAACCGTTGTTGGGCAAGCACCCGCATTTTCAGGCGTTCGTAGTCGAAATGGGAAACCCGCAGCTGCCCACAAATATGCAGCAACAACCGTTCTTCTTTGCTGTCCATCGAACCGTCCGCCAGCGCTTCCTGTATTTGAATTTCCAGGAACATGCGGATAAGGTCTGTGCGGCGATGGCATTCCGTGTAAAACTGCGCCAATACGTCGTCCAAAGGGAAACCGGCCGTTTTCCCTTGCTGAAAAAGGTTGACCGCCGTTGTACGCATTTCGCCCGAAATGGACATTTGGTCCATAATCCGGTTGGCCAGGGATATTTCTTCAGGCGAAACCCGGCCATCCGACTTGGCAATATGCCCCATTACCGAAAATGTGGCGGTAAAAAACGCCATTTGCACACGGTGTTGGTCGCCTGGCCTAAGCGTTTCATGCGCGTCCAACCGTATCATGCCAATGTCGAATTGATGGCCTAAAGAAGCCCCCAACAAGGCACCTAGCGGCCCACCCAGCATAAAACCAAACGCACCACCCAAAAATTTGCCTAACCAACTCATCAACACCCGTCCCGCTTATGCAATAAAAAATGATAGAATCATACCAAGGTATCCAGCATAGCCATTTTATCTTGTCTCAAGACTACCACGCCAATTCTTAATTGAGGTTCCATGAACGCCCCAGAAGCGCTGTTCCAATCAAATCTATCGTCCTTACCCCTGCGTGCACGAGGCAAAGTGCGCGACATTTATCATGTTGACGACCAGCACATGCTGATTGTAGCGACTGACAGGCTGTCAGCGTTTGATGTCATTTTACCTGATCCGATTCCAGGCAAAGGGCTTATGTTGACGCGTATTTCCAACTTTTGGTTTGATAAGTTAAGCCACGTCATACCTAATCATTTGGCTGTAATTCCCTTGGCTGAAGTCGTACCTGACCTGGCAGAACGCACCCAGATTGAAGGCCGCGCCATTGTGGTGAAATTGTTAAAGCCCTTGCCTGTTGAAGCCATCGTAAGAGGTTACCTGATCGGTTCCGGCTGGAAAGATTACTTAAAATCCGGCGCTGTTTGCGGCATCGCTTTACCAAAAGGTTTGCACCAAGCGCAGCAATTGCCAGAACCCATCTATACGCCATCCACCAAAGCGGCGGCTGACCAGCACGATGAAAATGTCTCCTTTGAAAAAACGGTTGACCTGATGGGACAAGAACTGGCCGAAAAAGTGCGCGACATCAGCTTGAAGCTGTACAAAGAAGCCGCGGCATACGCCAAAGAACGCGGCATAATAATCGCAGACACCAAATTTGAATTCGGGGTGGACGAACAAGGCGTGTTGTATGTAATTGATGAGGTGTTAACACCGGATTCCTCACGGTTTTGGCCAGCAGACCAGTACCAAGTGGGCATCAGCCCACCCAGTTTCGATAAACAGTACGTCCGCGATTACCTTGAAACGCTAGATTGGGACAAAACCGCGCCAGGGCCGCACTTACCACAAGAAGTGTTAGCGCATTGCGCCGCCAAATACCGGGAAGCTGAGGCCATTTTGACCGGAAGTTAGCTGGTTGCGTCAAATAAGCCCGTGTTCAGCAAAGGAATACGGTTCACCGTCACCTATAATAAAATGATCCAGCACCCTAATATCAAACAACGCCAAGCCTTGCCTAAGCTTATCAGTTATCTGTTTATCGGCTGGGCTGGGCTCGGCAATACCGGAAGGGTGGTTATGGGCAAAGATGACGGCTGCGGCATTGTGCTGTAACGCCAGTTTGGCGACTTCCCTGGGATAAACGCTGGCGGCATCTATCGTCCCCCGGAACAGTTCGGTCAACTGAATGACGCGGTTCTGGTTATCGAGAAACAGGCAGGCGAACACCTCATAACTGTAGCCACGAAGTTGGGCGCTGAGGTAGGCGCGGGTAATGTCTGGGCTGCTTAAGGCATCGCCGCGTTGCAGGGCTTCTTTAAAATGCCGTTTTGCCATTTCCATCAC
>JAYVGW010000312.1:0-3250 GCA_043771735.1 Methyloglobulus sp. | reverse complement strand
GAACAATATTGCCGAAGACCGCTTGAAGTACATCAATAAAATCCTCAAGGGACAGCTCGACGAACTGCAACAGGAAATTGCCCAAGTCGAATTCCCCTTCAAAATGCAACTGAACCTGCCGCCCTATATGCCGTTGTCGCCCAAGCGCTTGCTCCAGCAATTGGCGGAAAATATCCGGGCAATCAAGCTCGACACATCCCGACTCCGTGAAGAGCTACGGGCCTACCAGGACCTTACCGTCTTAAAAGCATCGCTCAAAAGCTACCGAATCCCCAAAGGGCCAAGCTTTGAAGAGCTGGACGAGTTGTTTTTCGACGGCTTCGTGCCGCCGTTCCGGTATAAGTAAAGGCGGTACTATTTGGGGCAGTATCCATTTTTTGAAACTTTAGCTATCTTCCCCCTTTAAAAACCGTTGGCGTGCATTGGAAATAGATTGATGCAATTTTTCTTGCAGCAATGCTTTATCCGGCAAAACCGTCAGGTACTCCGCAACATGGATGCCGCTGCTGTCCAGTTCGAGCAGTTCTATCTGCTCGTGTTTTTTACCTGCACAAAGAATAATGCCCAAGGGAGGGTGTTCATCGGTTTCGGTTTCATATTTCGCCAGCCAGCGCAAATACAGCTCCATTTGGCCTTTGTATTCCGCCTTAAAGTTGCCGAGTTTCAAGTCTATGGCCACCAACCTCTTGAGTTTACGGTTATAAAACAGCAAATCGATGTAAAAATCGTCGCCATCAATTTGAATGCGCTTTTGCCTAGCAACGAAACTAAAGCCTATGCCCAGCTCTAATAAAAATTGCTCTATTTCGCGTAATATTGCATCTTCCAAGTCTTTTTCGAGATAATGGTCATTCAGTTCGAGAAAATCCAATACATAGGGGTCTTTTAAGATTAGGCTTTGATTAAATTTTCCGGTGTTATGCAGTTGTTCCAGTTCCAGGCGAATGGTTTCTTCTGGCTTTTTGGAAATAGCGGTACGTTCGTATAATTGTGAATCTATGCGGTCAACCAGGGTACGGACACTCCAAGCTTCCAATCGGGCAACTTCGGCATAAAAGCTGCGCTTTAATTCATCGGATAGGCTAAGCAACAAGACAATATGGCTCCAGCTCAATTGTGCAGACAGTGTCTGCACAATCTCGAACTGTGGATAAAGTTCGGCAAAAGCGCGCATATTGGCTAGGTTTCGCTTAGACTAACCCTTGCCATATCGGGCGGATAAAAGTTTCGCTAAGTCCCCGACAACCTGTTTACCATAGTCGGCATGCTGACTGTTTAACACATCTCTTCATAAATGCGTTTACCGACCTGCCAATACAACAATGTCAGTTCGATATTGACTGAAGCAGCCACCCATGTGCGGCTTTGCTCAATGAGTTGGCTGATATCCGCAAACAGCATCGTATTTACTTCGTTCATAATTGACGATCTCTCTCCGTCAGTAAGTTTTGCATTCCACTACCCATAATTCGTAACTTAAGGCTGCATCGCCGTGGTTGTGGGAGTGACACTTGATTTTGTCACCTCATATGTTACAAAACGGGCTTCCAGCCAATCAGCCCACTTGAGGGCTTTTTTCTTCAAATCTGCCCTGTATATCACGTTATAACGATAGGTTCTCGAATGGTAATTCGCTGATCTAGTCCAAATATCGCCCGAATCATGAAGCAGATGACTTCTAAGCCTCCAAGCCGCCAGGTCGAAAGCGTAACAGCCAGAGGCCGCTACATCAACAGCGGTAATGCCGTAGACACGCAATTCCTTTAAATAAGCTGTATTAAATTGCATCTGCCCAACATCATGTGTCCCGTTGCTGTTGCGTATCCACTGACCGGGTTTGCCAGCTTCTTTTTCTGCGATGGCAAGGACGATATTGGCAGGAACTTGGTATTTTACGGCAGCCGAGATAGAGCAGGCGATTCGTTCTTGTATTTGAGGAGGAATATTGGGTGTTGAGTTTATCCAGGCCATAATATTACTAAGCTTTTTAGGTTAAGGCTTAAACGCCGCGGTCACGAAAGGCCGCAACTTCGGCTTGTAGGTCAGCCGATTTATCTGAACCAGCGGAAAGACTGTTAATTTCATTTGCCCCTTTACTTGATGTTGCGCCTCGTGCCTCAATAGCCGCTGCGACCTTTCCGCCCACCGTGTCGTTAATGCGTCCAATGGCGGCATCTTTTGCAACGTCTACTGCTCCTTTAATTAGGTTTGTGACTGTTCCTGCCGCGACCTTGCCCGCATTGGTGGCAAACGATCCCGATGAATTTGAACTGGGGCTTACGCTGCTTATTTGTGAAGAGCCTGAATTGGTTTGGCTTCCTGTTCCAGTGTCACCATCCATAGCTGATGCAAGGGCGCTGCCACCTCCTGCAGCACCGCCACTATTACCGCTACTGTCAGGGATCGACAATCCACCGCCATCCCAGCCGATCCCAACGCACCGCCAGCCCCCATCCCGTTACCGATGGCATGAGTCCCGCCACCCATCGAGATTTGGCCGATCATTGACGGCACTTTGTTAGTTAGTGCTAATAAAACAATAGAAGCGACCAACACAACGCCCATTTCATTTAAGTTCAATCCGGTTGTCATATTGTTATAATATTGATCAACAAATGATTGACCGATTCCAACAAGCAATACCATTGTCATGGTTTGTACGCCTGCACTAAGAACAGTTTTAAAAGGGTATTCGTAAAACCGTGTAGGAATTGCCCTGAAAGCCTTGCCAAAATTCAATGTCAAAATCGTAAAACTGCTTGGGTTGTGGGTAATGCCAGAGTGTCGCAGTGAAGCAAGGATTCTAACTTGGGCTATATTGAAACATTAAAGATCACTTTTACGGATCGTCTTATCGACGAATCTTTGGGGTTGTTGAAGTGCTGGGAGATTTCCCTAACCAGGTCGGAAAGTACCGGAATCCGAAGTATTCGGCAATTGCAGGTAGTTGGTCTTCCCAAACTAGCTGATATTTTATTTGAACCAACTTGGTATTTTCGACCTTCGCGGCGATCCGCCATGTTAATAAACGTCTAATTCGGCGGGTTACGCCGCTTAGGGACATCGGCAATTGCTTCGGGATTCAGTAGGGTTTTACGCGAGCGATGCGCTTCACTTCGTTCAGCAGCATCCTACAGCGCATCTTACGGGTTGTTTCATGACACTAACCCATTGTTACTATTTGATTTAACTTTTTTTGCATATTTTTGATTAGGTAACACAGGTGTCTTTTTTGCCCAGCATTGATAAA
>JAYVGW010000311.1:0-3268 GCA_043771735.1 Methyloglobulus sp. | reverse complement strand
CATTGATGCCGAAGACGTTAAGACCAAGATTAATGCCACAACATCCGATGATTTTTTAAGATATGCCCCAGGCGTACAAGTGCGCAAACGCTTTATAGGCGACCCAACTGTTGAACTGAGTATGCGTGGCTCAAATATTACTCAACCCTCCCATACTATGGTTTTCGCTGATGGAATGCCGCTGCATAACCCAGTGCGTGCCGGTGCTCATAATGGGCCCAGATGGGCAATGGTTTCCCCTAATGAAACCGAATCGACCCAAGTGCTTTATGGGCCTTTTTCCGCGCAATACAGCGGCAATTCATTTGGTGGTGTGGTTAATCTGACCACCAAAATGCCGGAGAAATTTGAGGCAGAGTTGAATACCACAGGCATTTTTCAGGATATGCACCGGGGTGGACGCGATGAGTTATTGACAGGCTATAAGACCTTTCTGTCTGCTGGCGACCGGATGGATAAATTCAGCATTTACGGTTCTTATAATCGTTTGGAAAACGAAGGACACCCACAGGTTATTCGTACTGCTTTACCCGTTACAGGTGCTGGTACACCGGTTAGCGGCACGTCCCAAATGCGAGACAATCTTAGTCGTCAGGTTATTGCCTATGGCGATAACGGCGTTTCACAAGAATCAACGGATCTGTTTAAACTCAAAATGGGCTATGATTTTACCGAAGATTTGCAAGGACGCTTTACTATTGGCTATGAACAGGATTTTGGCGAGGTTGACGATCCCAATAATTTGTTAAGAAATGCAGCTGGCAATCCCGTATTCGGGGGGGCTACAGCAACCGGACTATCAGCTGATCAGAAATACACCCAAAACGGACAAACATTTGCTGTCCCCGGCTCCGCCTTTTCGGTGAGCGAAGCAGAACGACTAGCGTTAAATTATGGCTTAAATCTAAAAGGCAAAATTTCTGATAACTGGAGCATTGATACCACTGCCAGTTACTACGATAACTTCAAGAACAGAAGCGTTAGTTCACAACTTAGCCCCAATCACCCGTCAAACCGGAATAAAGGCCAGGTTACTGATCTGGATATCTGGTGGGCGACTTATGATCTTAAGTTAGCAACCGATAACTTTTTAGGAAGAGATGATCTGTCTTTCATGGGCGGCTATCAATTTAATCATGGCAACTTAAATATTGATGTTTTTGACAGCAACGATTATCGGCAGCAAAGTACCGATACCCATCGATCAGATAGCGGCGGTCAGACCGAAACAAACGCTGTTTTTTCACAGCTGGAGTGGCGATTTTTACCCGACTGGAGCATCATGGCCGGGGCAAGATTAGACCACTGGCAAGCCATCGATGGTCATGTTCGGACATTTGACAACCCAACTACGGCTGCCAATGAAACTAACATTCAAAATTATGCCAACCGTGATGCCTCTCGCATTTCGCCGAAAGCATCACTGGAATATTCACCCAACGACTGGACTTTCCGCTACTCGTTTTCCAAAGCCTACCGTTTTCCGGTGGCACAAGAATTGTTTGCCAGCGTATCCAGCCTTAATAACTTAAGCATTGCCGCTCCCGACCTGGGGCCTGAGAATGGCTATTTCCATAATTTCATGACCCAGTACGATATCCCCAGAGGTTATGTCCGCGCCAATTTCTTTTATGATCAAATCAACAATGAAATTGCTAATACACTACAGCAGTTTGGTGCAACGCAAATCACAACTTTTTTACCCATTGGGCAAACCGAAACTATTGGCGTAGATCTGACTTATCAACAGAATGAACTGTTTGGCCTGCCTGTTGATTTAATGGCTAATACCACGTTTATGAATAAACAAATTACCCAAAATAGTCGTAATCCGTCGCTAGTCGGTAATGAATGGAATCGCATACCCAGGCTACAGGCTAATGCATCATTGACCTATCATGTCTTGCCGGCATGGGATACCTCGGTGGGTGTACGTTATAGCAGTGATTCGTTTAACAACCTGGAAAACAATGATAAAGAGGCCAATGTTTATACCGCCAAGGATGAATTTACCTTTGTTGATTTGAAAACCAATTATTCTGTGTCTTTGACTCCAAAACTGAAAAGCACCCTTTCGGCAGGGATTGATAACGTTTTTGATGTCGACGCCTATGATTTTCATCCGTTTCCACAGCGTACTTATTATATTAGTGCGTCGCTGAAATATTAACCGCAACGTATAAAACAGCTTATTGACCAGTTTGTAGTTTGGGTTAGGCGATAGCCGTAACCCAACACATCGAAGCACCAAATGTTGGGTTATGCTATCGCTACCAAAAGCAGGCGCTTTAGGCGACCCAACCTAGGGCTACTGAGTTTTTTATCCTGCACTTGTTGAACAACGATGTAAGAAACGCTATATTGCGTATAAACATCTATGTGTATAGGAGGATAAGTAATGAGTGAAGCAGTTCGTTGGACGATCAAGGTTTCTCCTGAAACCGATCTTTCGCTACGGGGATTTTTGGGTGCCCAAGGTATGAAAAAAGGCGATCTATCCAAATTTGTCGAGGACGCAGTGCGTTGGCGAATGTTAGACCGCACGGTGCAAGTCATTAAAGACCGTAATCAGGACGTTTCAGTCGAGATGATGGAGGCAATGATTGATGAGGCTGTCCGTGATGTTCGTGCCGAGCTGCGTAATCAAACTCCGTAAGGGGTTGTGATGCGCGTTGTTCTCGACACAAACATCTTGCTTTCAGCCTTGATAACACGGGGAACGCCGCCAGATCAGCTTTATGAAGAATGGCGACATGGGCGTTTTGACCTGGCTTCTGCCGAACGGCAATTGGAAGAGTTGAATCGGGTTTCTCGCCGCCCCTTTTTTCTGGCAAGACTTAAGCCTAGCGAGGTTGGGCGAATGATCAATGATATTCGCCGCCTGGCGGTGATGTGTGATCCGCTGCCATCGGTGTCTATCTCTCCCGATCCTGATGACGATTTTTTGTTGGCCGTGGCTCAGGTAGCGGAAGCGGATTATCTGGTAACCGGAGACAAAAATGATTTGCTGGTTCTCAAATCTCATGGCTGTACCCGGATCACCACAGCCAGAGAGTTGGTACAGTTGTTGCGCTGACAGCCTTCTCAGATGAGGTGCAGGCATCTACACAACTTTTTATATATTAAATAGGTACGTTGCAAAATGACCTTACTCCCTCTCCTGCTGGACGACTTGCATGGATGCAGGAGGTAGGGCACCAACAGTAGGCGCTTTAGGCGACGCAGGAGCAGTTGCCGAGAGGGCTGGGGTGAGGAGATTAAAATCAAC
>JAYVGW010000310.1:0-3311 GCA_043771735.1 Methyloglobulus sp. | reverse complement strand
GAAACAGGTTTCCGGAAGTTCTTGTTACAAATTCACCGACTGCGCCATGATCACCCAGAAGTATTTCTCCGGCGAGGCAGTGCAGACGTGGGCCATGAAACATAAGGCGATCCTGATAGACCTGTTCAGCCGACAGCTGGTTGACCTCAGTGAGCTGGGTAAAATTGACTTCGAGATTAAGCTGATAATGGGCAGCAAACAATACAACGGCGCTGATCGCCGGCATAGTTTGTCCCTTTATATAAATAGCCGCTTCAATACGATAGTTTTGCTGAACCGGATCAAGGTGGATTTGTCCGGCGGTGATGCGCAGAGTCAGCTGGTCTGTGTCGGCCAACTCGATCCAGCGCGTGGCTTTGATGTCTTCAAGTCCAATAAGACCATAACCCGGCACCAGACAAGCGGCTACCTCGGACATAACCTCAAGACTAAATGTCATCGGCAATACCGGAAGACAAGCTGATAACGGTTTGACTTCCTGCGCATGAACAAAGGCATGATCTGCAAAATACAAATCTTCCGCAAGGTTCAGAATACGTTCAATAACAATAGACTCGCCGGGAATATGCTCAATTATCTGCCCGACAAAAGGCATGACCATTTCATTCTCAGGTTCCATATTCTGCATTGCTTCAAGACCTTCCGTTCCGGTATCGTAGTTGTGCGATACTTCAGCAACGTTAGGTTGAAGCGACTGGGCAGTCACTTCGGACTCTGGTATTTCGAGTTCGTGGGCAGCCTGCACCTCATACATTCGCGCGACTAACGGGAGGGCATCATTCTCCAGCGTCGCCGTGAACCTGAATGGATGTTCTGTGGTTTCGGTAGTCATATCTTCTCCAACACCAACCCGGTGATGGTTAATCCTGGCCCAAAGGCGACACACACAACCCGAGTACCAACCACAATCGCTTTCTCCTCCAGAATCTCTTTCAGGATATGCGGAATGGTGGCCGATGACATATTACCGTTCTCCAGAAACACCTGTTTACTGATGGTGACTTGATCCTCGCGTAAACCAAGCTCCTCCTGGATATGTTCGGCAATCTTCGGGCCGCCCGGATGAATAGCAAAAGTCAGCGACTGTTTTTCCTTTTCAAAATCGATGCCAATCTTGAGCAGCAAGTCTTCAATGAATGCCCGGACGTACTTTTTGATAACGATAGGCACCATAACAGTGAGGGTCATATGGAACTGGTGCGAACCCGGAATCCAGGTCATTTCATCTGCGGAATTGGGCAGCAGATGCTCATTAATCGCTAGAATCTTAAGCCCACGCAGTCCTTTTTCCCGCAATGATTCCTCTGTAAAAACAGAATATTTGATGAAACCATCGGCAAACAAGCTCATCGTGATGATGTTTTCTGCACGCAGATCCATAACATTTTGGTGTGTAGAAAGCAGTTCGGTATGAATAATATCCACACGCTGCTTGGGCGGGGTTATGCCAAATTGCGAAGAGGCCAAAAATCCATGCGCCATTTTTATGGCGGGAAATGCCCCGTAACAGCCCATGTGATAACTATGCGTCACTGTGGTGTTAAACCATTCCTTGTGTGCCACCATCCGCTCGACAGGACTTGGTGCCAAGTAGCCCGAGCAGGTTACATGAATCAAATCGTCAGGCGATTGAGCCTTATCGTCATACATCTTAACCAGACATTGATCGACAACTTTGCCATAACTTTCATGTCTGGACATGAGATCCTTACCTTTCAAATCTCCGTTGAGATCGAGTACCTGCATATGCTTCTGTTCCGGTTGCGCAAGATCAAAATGACCGTTAGTGAAACGTATATCCGTCAAGCGCGGAAAAAACACTAACTGCCGCCGTTTAATTTGTGACGGCGAGAGTGCATATCGGCTGAATTTATCTTTAACGTCCTTGAGTGCATTACGAAAGCCCTCATTGTCGTTAATCTCGTTTGCTTTGCAATAAGCTTTAGCGAATCCATAAGCAGCAAGCTCCAGCGTAATGCGTTGGGGAACAGGTTTGGATATTCGTACAGGAGTAAAATCTCCTAATACAGCATTCATTGGACTATTCATCAGCTTATTCCTTATGGTTACAAAATATTTCAATAATGACCCGGCGCGAAGCTGGCAGCCAAAAGTTATGCCTACATAGACAGCTCAGCCATCTTGGTTTGTGTGGAAGCTACATTAACGCTATCGAATCCTTGTTTTTCATGGCGCGGCTTGCGTCGCATCAGCTCGGTAATCTGTTCCAGACTTGCCGTAATCACAATTTCGGATTCACCCCGATTACCGCGCCCCAAAGTTTCGATGCAGTAACGCGTTCCCGTATCCAAAGGGATGGGCAATATATCCCGTGCAGTATACATTTTGAGCAGTTCATCACTCACCATCCCGGCATCCCATGGCCCCCAATTAATCGAGACGCTATTGACATGGGGCCATCGGTAACTTAACCGATTGGCAAGTTTATTCAACACCTCGTTGGCGGCGCTGTAATCGCACTGACCCGCGTTACCAAACCGGCCGGCAATAGATGAAAATAACACCAGAAACTTCAAGGTATCCGGCTGAAGCTTGGTGGCCATCACTTGCGCAGGGATAACCTTAGTTTGATAAACCGACTCAAAAGATGCCAACGATTTATCCTTAAGCAGTTTGTCATCGATAATACCGGCACCATGAAGCACACCGTCGATTCGTCCCCACTTTGCATATATTTCATCGACGAGACCACCAAACACTTCGGCGTCGCGCAAATCCAGAGCATGATATTCAACTTCAGCACCTGTTGCCCGCATGGCTAACAGGTTAGTCAGAATCTCGCGATCTTTGAGTAACCGTTTGAAAACCCGGTCAATATCGGCCGGTTTAACTCCGGGGTTCTTTGCCCGCAAGTCACCGATCAGAAATTGCTTTAACTCTGCTGGATTCTTGATAGTAGCGGTTGCTGCCGGTTCCGGCTCAGGCATCGGACTGCGCCCTACCAGAATCAACCGGGGCTGGTAACGCTCGGCCAAGGCCTTTGCGATATTTGCAGTTATCCCATAAGCCCCACCAGTGACCAGTAACACCGAGTTACTGTCCAATTCCAGCCGGGACAGGTTCATGGTGTCCTCATCGCCTCGCTGTAAATCAAGATGCCAGCGTCCTTCTGCCGTGTAGCCTATTTCCAGCGTGGGGTCTTGGTGCTGCCACTCACTTAAAATGCACTCGACCAGTTGGCTGGGTTTTAGTTGCGGGTCAACGTCTATACATTTCACGCTGACACTAGGCCATTCCTGGGCAATCGACTTTGCAACACCCAGAGTACCGGCCATTCCGACCGGAAAATC
>JAYVGW010000309.1:0-6842 GCA_043771735.1 Methyloglobulus sp. | reverse complement strand
GTCAGCGAAGAAAATGCCGCAGGCGGCCGCGTCGTAACCGCGCCAACCAACGGTGCGGCTGGCATCATCCCTGCCGTGTTGCATTATTATTGGCGTTTTTGCGAAGGCGCCAATGAAGACGGCGTTATCCGATTTTTGCTGACCGCCGCAGCCATCGCCATCCTGTACAAGGAAAACGCCTCGCTATCTGGTGCTGAAGTCGGTTGCCAGGGCGAAGTCGGCGTGGCCTGCTCAATGGCGGCTGGCGCATTGGCGGAAGTGTTGGGTGGCACGCCGCAACAAGTCGAAAATGCCGCTGAAATCGGCATGGAACATAACCTGGGCCTGACTTGCGATCCAATCGGCGGCTTGGTGCAAGTGCCTTGCATCGAGCGCAATGCCATGGGTTCAGTCAAGGCCATCAACGCCGCCCGTATTGCTTTGCGCGGCGACGGCACGCATTTTGTATCGCTGGATAAGGTCATCAAAACCATGCGCGAAACCGGAGCAGATATGAAAACCAAATACAAGGAAACCTCGCGCGGCGGTCTGGCGGTCAATTTAACGGAATGTTGACAACTATTTTCTTTCTTATAGATTCGGCCTTGTGAAGTTTTAACTTCCGTTCGCCTTGAGCCTGTCGAAAGGCTATTTGTGCTTCGACTCACTCAGCACGAACGGTTCAAACATTAAAAGGCCGAGCCAATGGATTTCGACCCCCAAGATTACTACCTAAATACGGTTATCGTACCAAATGCCAGCGTGACTTTCATAAGCTATCACTTAGCTTTCTGAGCTAAATTTTTGAGTATCTCCTTTAACGGCACCAGATTCATCGTTGTCCTAAATAACACTTCGTTATTAGCCAATAAACCGTAGCAGTGATAAGTCCTAAGCTGGATGTTGGTTTGGTTTAAGGTGTTCTCTCGGGATTCGGGCAATTGTTTGACGAGGATATTGAGCGTGTCGTTATTTTTAAGCTGGCTGACGTACTGCCTATCCACTGAAATCTCGTGCGAGGTGTAAACCATCGGGTTAAGTTTGAAATCATGATGTTCCAGTTGCGCTTTTTCCAGTAATGCACCTGAAGCCAGGCTGCAAGGGAAGATTTCGGGATAATGGGCAACTTGCGTCAGCTCATCGAAATAATCGGATTGCTCGGCGAATGAGCCGGACAGGAAGTTTTTGACTGAGCCGTTGTTAAGGTATTTGCGTTTCAGGAAATAATCCGTGCCAGGGACAGTGGTGCAGTCAGCAATTTCGTTAAGGTCGGGCAAATTATCAAGCTTGGTGTCAGCCAAAAATAACGGCGTCTGTGTTTCTTTCTTAAATCCCAGCAGTACCATTTTGCCATCGGATTTCATCGAGATACGATTGGTTAGCGTTAGGTTGGGTATGGTTTTAATCAGTGTTTTTTTGATGTGCAGGTAAACTGGCTCGCGCGGTCGAACAGCATTCACAAAGGTAATTTGGTAGTTGCTAAAGCGCAGGTTATTTTCGGCAATTACCTTGTTCTCATGATGCGCTTCCCGGTACAAGCGCATTTGATATTCGATCAAAGTATTGAGCTGGAAGCCTAGGACAATCGGGCCTTTAAACGGGTTATGGGTAACCTGCAACCATTTATGCTTATCGTGGAATAAGTTGAAGTCATCAGACGCATTGCGCGCCACTTCGATGTGGATTTGATCGAAAATGAAAGGTTCGTTACTCATATTCAGCTTAGGAAAGGCATGATTAGGGGTTGGCACAACGCTAGGCTCAAACCATGATTGTAACGAAAACTGCGGCATGTCGCGCATAATTAGCTCCTTACTGGCTATTTTCTAGACAACAGGTTTTTTTTCAAGTCTTCGGAAAAAGGTTCTTTGCCAAACCAAACGTTAAAATATGCCAAACTTTGTGCGGGGTCTTTTAAAGTACCCAATAGTTTATTGTTTAAAAACAGTTGCAAACCGGTTTTTGTTGCATACACTAAATCGTAGTAGTCACCTTCTTTAACATCACGGTAGTTGGCGTTAAAATTTTTAAAAGGCTTTTCCCATTCCGTGAATTTTTGTCCCAGATTGATTTTCAGGTATTCATCCGAAGCCTCCCTAAATGCCTTGGCGGGGATGGCTTTCTCATAAGCAAAGCGCAATTGCTTTGGCGTTTTGGAAAAAATATCGCCGATGGTTTTGCAATCCTCCAGGTACAGTGCCGCGTTGCCGACGTGGATTAACCGGAATGCTTTCAGTTCCGCATGGCTGCAATGCAGCAGCTTCGCTTCCGATGCCTGCACAGATGGCGGAAATAATTCCTCAGCCTGCGCTACAAGTGGCAAACCAAATACGATGATCAGTAATCTTGTAAGCCTTTTTTTATCCATCGCAATAGCCCTCCAATGAGTGGTATGTGTTGATAAAACCCTTGGGTGCTATCCCAATAATCCTGATGTAAAACAATTTTGCCGTCGTCATTAAAACGCAAATGGCTAATCCCCAATGACTTAACATCGCGCTGTTGTCCCATTATGGTGAACTGGGTACGCATAGACCATCTGACCAGGACATCATTGTTTTTTTCGTAAACCTCAAGCGCTTCAAAACTCATGGAATCCAGGGATTCCTGTGTGTGCTGCAAATATTCCTGTAATTCCTTTCGGCTGTGTAGCGTGACGACGGTGTCATTAAAATAGAGCTTTTCAGCGTAGGCTTTGGCGATATTATCTACTAGGGACTTGTCTTGCAATTTATTGTAAAGATTAACAAATAATTGAATTTTTTGGTTCGATTTAACACTGGGATCTGCTGGCGCTAAAGCCAAATACTCGGCTAATGGATCTTTCTCTACCATTTGACAAGCACTTAAGGACAGCGACAATGCAACAGTTAGTAGCGCAAACTTCATAACAGAACTCCGATTCGATCAAGATTCTATTATGACGGCAAGGGCTACACCATTATGTGAACATACTGCGCTCAAACGTTCACATAACTTTCACACGCACTGGTTTCTAATATGCACTATAAAAATGACAGGCAGTGGGAATGTTAAAAACAAAACTTACCAAACTGATGGGCTGGTTTGATAGCAGCACTGTTAAAACGGACACCGACACCAGCGAAGCCATAGACTGGTTGCGGGTGATTCCGTTTATTCTCATGCACCTGGCCTGTTTGCTGGTTTTCGTCTTCGGCTGGAGCCCAGTCGCTTTATGGGTGGCTTTATTTTCTTACTTGATAAGGATGTTTGCGATAACGGCGTTTTACCACCGTTACTTTTCACATAAAGCCTTTAAAACCAGCCGTGTTTGCCAGTTCCTGTTTGCCCTGCTGGGTGCAACAGCAACACAACGGGGCGCAATCTGGTGGGCAGCCCATCACCGCCAACATCATCTTTATTCAGACAAGGATAAAGACATCCACAGCCCACGCCACGGTTTTTTATGGAGCCACATGGGCTGGTTTTTGTGCCTGAAAAATTTCACCACCCGCGAAAAGTATGTGCGCGACCTGGTCAAATATCCTGAGTTACGTTTGCTGGACCGGTTCGACATTATCATCCCGATCCTTTATGGCATCTCAATGTGGTGTCTTGGGAAGTGGCTGTCCATCAGCCACCCAGAATTAGGCACCAGCGGTGGCCAAATGATGGTCTGGGGTTACTTTATATCGTCCATCGTGTTGATCCACTGTACGTTGTTTGTCAATTCGCTGGCGCATGTGTTGGGTTCCAAACGCTACATTACCGACGACGATAGCCGCAACAATGGCTTTCTGGCCTTGATAACACTGGGTGAAGGTTGGCATAACAACCATCATCACTATCCTGTGTCGGCACGGCAAGGTTTTTTCTGGTGGGAAATCGACATCAGTTATTACCTGCTCGTTGTGATGTCTTACCTCGGCTTGATCTGGGACTTGCAGCCGGTACCTGCCGAACGGCTGCAAACCAAGCTTATAACTAAGGAAACCGAACGATGAAAATCGCCATCGTAGGCAGCGGTATTTCTGGATTATACGCCGCGTATTATTTAGGTAAGCAACATCAAATCACCGTTTACGAAGCGAATCCCACACTTGGCGGACATACCGATACGCACAATATTTTCCTGGCAGACCGCAATTATGCCGTCGATACCGGATTTATCGTGTTCAATGAACATAATTACCGTTATTTCTGCCAATTTTTGCGGGACTTAGGTGTTGCCTCACAACCTTCCGACATGAGTTTTAGCGTCACCGATGCCACCACTGGGCTGGAATACAATGCGACAACGATGGATAAGCTGTTTTGCCAGCGGCGTAATTTGTTCAGCCCACGGTTTTACCGGATGATAATGGATATCCTGCGGTTCTATAAGGAAGCACCGGCGTTATTGGAGAATGCCAGGGACGATTTAACGCTGGGCGATTATTTGCACCAGCAGCATTACAGCCAGGCTTTTATTGATGACCATATCCTGCCAATGGCCTGTGCCTTATGGTCTGGGCCGTCTACGGTGGTACAGCAATTTCCCGTCCGGCATTTGGTGGCTTTCATGGCTAACCATGAAATGTTAAGAACTAAAGACCGACCCTTGTGGCGTACCGTAAGCGGTGGATCTTCCACTTATATCACCGCTTTTAAACAACAGTTTTCGGGCGAATTGAGGGTGAATTGTCCCGTGCAATCTGTTTCCCGTGACAAGGCGGGGGTCACTGTAAGCACGGCGGATAGAAGGGAAAAGCATGATCGGGTCATTTTAGCTTGCCATAGCGACCAGGCTTTGGCGCTATTGCAAGATGCCACTGACGGCGAAAGGGATATTTTGGGTGCGATGACCTTTCAGGCCAATGAAACCGCACTGCATACCGATGCCAGCTTAATGCCCAAGAACCTTAAAGCCTGGGCAAGCTGGAATGCCCTCAAGCTGGACGGGCAGCAAGCCCGATGCACCGTCACTTATTACATGAATCTTCTGCAAAACCTGGATGCCCCAGAACCTTTGCTGATCACACTTAACTGCACAGACCGAATCAACCCAGCAAAAATTTTACAGAAACGGCTATACCATCACCCGGTCTACACACCTGCCAGTTTGGCTGCACAAAAGCGGCGGGACGAAATCAACGGTGAAAACTTCACTTATTACACGGGTGCCTATTGGGGCTGGGGCTTTCATGAGGATGGCGCAAAAAGCGCGCAGGAAGTCGTCGATTTATTGAGTGCTCCAGCATGACAACTTTAAACAGCCGCCTTTATCAGGGCTGGATACGGCATAGGCGTTATCTGCCGAAAAGCCATGATTTCCGCTACCCCATATTTATGAGCTACCTGGCGCTTGATGAGCTGGAACAAGTCATGGCGAAAAGTCGGTTATGGTCTTTGGGGCGATTTAACTTAGTCAGCTTTTATCGCAAGGATTATCTAGGCCAGAACAATCACAATTTGCAGGAAACAGTCAAAGGACATATCAAAACGCATACTGATGAAAATTTTGATGGCAGGATTTTCCTGCTTACGCATCTACGCTATCTAGGCTTTTGCTTTAATCCGGTCAGCTTCTATTTTTGTTTCCCGAATCACGCCGAGCAGCCGCGCTACATTATTGCTGAAATCCATAATACCCCCTGGAATGAGCGCTATTGCTATGTCTTGGACACGCTTAAATGTCCGTCACAAAACGATGACAACTGGTTGTTTGAGTTCGATAAGGCCTTCCACGTCTCGCCTTTTATGCCGATGGACATGCACTATCAATGGCGGTTTGCTCTGCATAAGGACAATCTGACTATCCACATGGAGTTACAGCAAAACAACGAACGCTGTTTTGATGCGACCTTGCAACTCAAACAACATGCCATGACCACACAAGCGATGCGGAACATTCCTTTGCGTTTTCCGCTGATGACCTTATCGGTGGTGATTTTGATTTATTGGCAGGCTTTGTTGTTATGGTTGAAGGGCATCCCTTTTTATGGACATCCAGATAAAAAAACCGACTAATAACCGGGAGAACTGTATGAATGCGACCGCGACTACATTAAGCTTCACCCCTAGCCGAATCGATCTAGCCTTACGCAAAGCGCTGCTCGATAAACTGAGCTTACTTCAAAATGCCGTGCTGACTATTGCCGATCCTTTAGGTGAATATGTTCTGGGTACAGAAACCAAGGACAGCCTTAGCGCAAGAATTGATATTTCTGATATGCGCTTTTATCGCCAAACCGCACTGGGCGGTTCAATCGGCGCTGCCGAATCTTATATGGACAACCATTGGCAAACGGATGATTTGACCAAAGTCGTGCAAATATTAGTCCGTAACCGGGACTTGCTCGATAGCATGGAAGGCGGGTTGGCAACATTGGCTAATCAATTGCTCAAGTTCTGGCATTTTGCCAACCGCAATTCGCAGGAAGGCAGCAGGAAAAATATCGCCGCGCATTACGATCTGGGCAACGATTTTTTTAAGCTGTTCCTTGACCAACATGGCATGTATTCATCAGCGACCTTTCTTTATCCTGGGATGAGCCTGGAACAGGCTTCGACCGTCAAACTGGAACGGATCTGCCAAAAACTGCAACTACAGAAGGACGACCATGTCGTCGAAATCGGCACTGGCTGGGGTGGTTTTGCTGCTTATGCTGTTAAACATTATGGCTGCAAAGTCACCACGACAACGATTTCAAAAGAGCAACACCAAGCTGCACAGCAACGTTTTGAGAAGGAAGGGACGCTGACTGGATCACCTTGTTGATGGATGATTACCGCGATTTGCAAGGCTCTTACGATAAGCTAGTTGTAGTTTCTTGATTTCATAATCGGTATTTCTTGCACTTATCCGCAATTTCCATCTCAGATTAACTGACTTTATAAAATCAATTTTTCCCACATTAATT
>JAYVGW010000308.1:0-4717 GCA_043771735.1 Methyloglobulus sp. | reverse complement strand
AAGGTATATTTTAATAAGAATCAATTGGTTGCAAAACCAGTGCCATTTTAAATATTTTTTATATTCAATAAGTTACGGTTAATTGAGAACAGCCCCTAGCTGAACTCACCGCCAATATCGACAGCATCAAACACGTCAAAAAAGTCCGCTGGAGCTTGGATGCAGACCTGATGGGTTTGTTTTGATTCTTTAGGAAACCTCTAACCCTTCCCTGTAGGAGGAAAATTAGGGCTAGGGTTGTAAATGATTGATTTTAAATTCTTCATTCCAACCTTCTCCCTATGGGGGAAGGAGTTTTTTGAATTTTTAGAAATTCCCTTTAATTATTGCTAATACCAATCCCAAAAAGTTCTCATTGTTACCTTCCCCAAAGGGAGAAGGCTAGGATGAGGGGATTGGTATAACTATTCGCTTTCAAATACGGCATCAATCGCCTGCATAATCCGGTAGGTTTCGGTTAGGGCGACGATGATTTTTTGGTAATGCAGGATGTCTTCAAAGGTCAGCGTCCTGCCGTGGCGGTCTTTCAGCCATTTCTGTGCGGGTTGGTAGCCGCCGATGTAGAATTCCCAAGCGATTTTAGGTACGTCGTCGAAATATTGGTTGTCGTTAATCCAAACCTTGCTGTCAGTATAATCATGCTGGTTGATTTGGCGGGTGACGGTATTGTCGCCATCCATCGGGTACGTGGTGATGGGTTTGTTGACCACCGGGCTTTCTAGCAAATGCAGTTGGCGCAGTTCGCCGCCCAGTTTTACCAACGACCAGAACGTGTGGGGATCTGGATAAGGCACACGGGGAAAGTCGGTTTTCAGGAATTCCTTGTAGGTTTCGCGGTAGTTGGGCGAATGCAGCACCGCATAGATGTAATCGAGCAGGTCGATAGGGGAGAAGCCTGTTGGGTTAATGTCCTGGTGCACAGGTTCCCTGATTTCTGTTATCGGCACATTTCCAAGAGGCACGTCATTCCGGCAGGGATTGCCGGAATCCAGCGTCCAGGGATTGGACACTTTAACATCCATGTCACTGGATACCCGCATCCCTGCGGGTATGACGGTGGATTTTTCCGGCGTAAAGGTCAACCCCAGTTTTTCAGCGATTTGCTGGAGGATAACGGGGTTTAGGTTGGGCTGTCTGGCGTTGGTATCTTGCAGGGATTGTTGTCTGGTGGTTTCTGAGTAGAGGTAGAGGGGGGCAATACTATTGCTTTCTTTAAGGCTTAAGGCGTGAAGGGTAAATAACTCAGAAGTAACAAAAACATCAGCAAATAACCTTTGCTGCTCAATTTGACGATTAAAACAAAGCCCTATATTTTCTCCTTTGAGAAAATGTTGCATAACTTTTTCACGGCCAAAATCAATCAAGTTGGACGAGTAATAAATCTTCCGGTAATCAAAGGGGCGATATAAAACGTCTGCTATCTTTGATGGGTTAAACGTTTCTTTCTGCCTTGCTTCCGATATGTTCCAGTCCCGATTGTCTTTCAGGTTTAATTTTGTAGTTATTTCTTTGTCAGAATAGTTTTGGTCATAAAAACATTGGATTCGGTTTTTTAAGGTGGCCTTATCCATATCAACCACAAAATCATCCCGATGGGTTTTGATGCCACTGGAATTAACCGGGAACAAATCACACACCGAAAAGCCCTGTTGGTACTGCCCCAATACCCCAAAATCCTTCGCCACAAAAAAATACTCCGGCGCACGGCATTCAATCCTCTGCCACGGCAAGGTGTTGATGCTGTTATCTTGTAAGGTTTGGTATTTGTCTTTACGCAGGCCGTAGATGTCGAGGTGGTAAACGTCGGCTAAAGGTTTGGTCATGATAAAAAATCCGGTTAAAGATTAAGAGGCGACAACGGTTCCCGACCATTTGCCGCACTTCCACCGTCCCTGGCGGTCGGCTGAATGTCCTTACTAATGACATCCTTAATATAGTCATTTAACGACTTACCACATTCTGCGGATTTTTTAGCGGCTTTTTCATGCAACTCCTGGCCGATCCTGATATTGAACGAGCCTTTAAAGGGCTTTTTAGGCTCCCGGTTTAATTCTTTACAGGTTGCAAGATAGTCATCAACTGAATCTTTAAAGTCGTTTTCAAGTTCTTCCAAAGTATTGCCTTCATACAAGATCAAATCAGTGATGTTGAGAATCTTGCCAAATAAGCAGCGGTCTTTTAGGCTGGTTTCAATTGAACCTTGGTAGCCTTTGTAATTAAAACAATTCATTTTTTAACCTCGCTAAGATTTCTTTTCGCACATAGTCTTTGATTGCCTTGTCGGGGTGTGGCTTGTGCAGCTTGATTATTGTGTTGGTTTCCTTATGGAAAAATTTCACGCGTGAGCCTACGCCTTCAATTTTGATGAAATCCAATAAAACCATGAGCCGCTCAAGTTCATCCCAGGTAAATTCCGATTCGGATTTAAGTTTTTCTATCAGCTTATCTTTTTTACTCATGGCCTTAGTGTAATGCAACTATTATTTAGTTGCATTATTTTTGAGCTTAACAAAAATATTGATGGAAACTCCCTGCATAATGTCGAACACGTTTTCATCCTTGCTACCATCGACGGCGGTTTCTTTCTTTTTGCTGTTGCCGTGCAGGTCGAGAATATAAATCTTGTCGAAGGTTTCCAATAAATGCTTGCGCATCTGCCGGTGGATTACGCCGTCGATAAAGCTGTTGTTGCTGATATACGCCAAGATGCCTTCGCCGTTCTTTTCAATAAAATGCGAGCCATACCTTATGAACTTGATGTAATCGTCCGATAAGGGCTGGATGTTTTTTTCGTTGAGGTCTTTTTTGTAATCCGCCACCAAGCGTTGTATCCAGTCGCCTTTGTTGCTGCTGCTGACTGAATACGGCGGGTTGCCCATGACCACCATCACCGGGGTATCTCGCTTGATGTTGTTGGCTTCGTTGGATTCCTTGGCTAACCAGGAGGCAAACAGGGTGCCGGTGTCGGGGTGGGATTCTTCCAGCGAATTGGTCAGGTAGATGTTCAGGCGCGGCTGTTTTTTGGGTTTGTAGCCCGTTTCTTTCAACAGCAAATCCAGCTTTAAGTGCGCCATCGCGTAGGAGGCCATAAGGATTTCAAAGCCGTGTACCCGTGGGATAAGGTGTTCTTCTACGTACTGGCTCCAAACGCCTTGCTGGCCTTTGAATTTCTGGTGGATGTGCTTGATGGCGGCAGCCAAAAAGGTGCCGGTTCCCGTTGCAGGGTCTAGTATCTGGACTTTATGGACTTCCTTATCGACTTTTTCCAGTTGGGTGTAATTGGCTTTGCCCTTGCCTTTGACCACGGGCAGTTCAACCTGGATGGTGGTTTTGCTGTTGTCTGCCAAGCCTAACGGCAGGTTGAAGTCGGCCTTAAGGATGTCATCGACGGCGCGGACGATAAAATCCACCACGGGTTCGGGCGTGTACCAAACGCCCCGGCTTTTCCTGAGTTTGGGGTCGTATTCCGCCAGGAAGGTTTCGTAAAAGTGGATAATGGGGTCGGTTTGCCGGGTGGCTTTGCCGAAGTCGGCCAGGATTGCGCGTACGTCGGCGGCGCGAAAGATGTCCGCCAAGGTATCGACTATCCAGGTAATGCGGCTATCCAGATCATAACCGGCTATGTATTGGAACAATTTGCGCAAGAACGGGTTGCTGTGCGGGATGAGTTCTGCGGCTTCCTGCCGGGAAAAGGTGTCCAGGGTTTCATCGTGCAAGCGGGCGGCAAACATGCCGTAAGCGATGGTTTGGGCGTAGATGTCGGCAAACTGTTTGGGGTCTATGTCGTGCAGCAGTATGGATTTAAAGGCATCCATTTGGTTACGCAGGGTGCTGTCGGCTTCCTGTTGCTGGTCGTTGCTTAAAGCGGTCTCGATAATATTGGCAAGCAGCTTGGCTTTACCGGCCATCATGTTGGCGAGTTTGGACGGCGATTTGATGGTTTGCCCTTGGTGTGCGGCAAAATCCGTCATCAGGTCGGTGAAGTGCTTAAACTGCTCCGGCTTGGGGTGGAGTTGTCCGCCTTTAATGTCGGCAAGCCGGATACTGCTGACTTGTGCGCCATCCCGAAAAAACCTGAATTCAAGGTAGTCAGTGATAACCAGGTTATCGAGCGAGTTCTTGTAACGGTCGAATTGCTCTTTGTAGTCCTTGTTATCCAGGGATTTGCCGATGTCCTTGGCTTCTATGTAACCCAGCGGAATGTGAGCCTTGGTCAAGATATAATCCGGCGCACCACAGGCGATATGGGCAGGCTCATTGGTGACCAACACGCCGGGCAACAGGATTTCCAGCAGCGCCTGTAAGTCGCCACGGTAGCTGTGTTCACGGGAAATGCCCGTTTTATAACGCTGGTTTATTTTACTGAGATAATTTTGGACTTCATTCATGGTTTCGTCCTTGTTGGTTTGTCGTTTGAACTATAGCATCTTGCCCGTAACATCGCTTGAACAGGAAAAATTTATCGCACTAAGCTATCTCGCGTTTATCTTATTTTCTCTGGCTAGCCAGACCTGAAACTTTCGTTTGAATAGCTAAACAGCTTAATATCATGGATAATGCGCGGCTATTATTTGAGTAAATCCACGCCATAAAGTAATGAGAAAAAAGTTAGAGGCACTTATCCAGCAAGCTGTTATAACCCTTAAGAAAGAGGGGGTTATCGCTGAGGACATTAGCGTCAATATAACCCTGGAACGCACACGCGACGCGCAACACG
>JAYVGW010000307.1:0-4446 GCA_043771735.1 Methyloglobulus sp. | reverse complement strand
CGACTGAATGGAAAAACCAGAAATATTGTCATGCCTAAAAACAAATGTAATTTAAAGATAATCCCGATGTTGCTGATTTGATCCGCAGCGCCACTGCGGAAAGTGACAATGCGTTGCGCCCATTCCGACAGCAGTATCATATTGCCGCCATCACTGTGATAAAGCGATATAGGCAAGGTCAGCAAACCCAGCGCCAACTGCACGCCGATAAGCAACAGTATAAAAATATCCATGCGGCTACTGGTTTTACGAATGCGGGCATCGGTTAAACGGCGGCGTATCAATATATAGATACCTTTGGCGCAAATTCCGCCAAATATGCCACCGGCAACGACAGCGAGTATTTGCTTGGCCGAGGTTGACAATCCTAAACCGTGATAAACCGCTGGCGGCGTCAGTAAGCCCACGAAATGGCCGACAAACAGCAACAATATACCGATGTGAAACAAATTACTGCCCAGGCGTAATTCTTTCGCGCGTAGAAATTGACTGGAACCTGTGCGCCAGGTGTATTGATCTCGGTCATAACGGGCTATGCTGCCGATTATAAATACGCTCATCGCGATATAGGGGTAATAACCGAACAATAATGTATTGAAATAACTCACAATGTGACTCCCTCAAAGAGAACGATTTTGCGATTTTAAAAACTGATCGCGCGACGTGATAGTAATTGGACTGACGGTCGCAGCCTGTGTCTGACAACCATCTCCTGCCCCCATAAAACTGACGGCTTCTTCTTCCCATATTTCATCCATGTGTAATAAAGTTTCATCCGGGGTTTCAGTGGCGGCTTGTTGACGAATTTCGTTTATCCCCTCAGGCTCACCGGCAATGCCTGCCAACGCGTCAAAAATCGCCCGGAATTCACTGCCTCGCTCGGCTAAGCGTGCGCCAAGCAAACTCAATACCGGCATGGAGTCTCGCAATAATTGCATGATTTCTGCCGGTTGTTGCTGCGATAGAAATTCCAGAAACAAGGGGATGTAATCGGGCAATTCATGCGTGGACATTTCAAAGCCATGGGATTCATACATCTGCAATAGATTAACCATCGCTTGCCCCCGGTCGCGTGATTCGCCGTGTACGTGCTCGAAAATATGCAGCGATAAAAACCGTCCCCGGTCAAATAACGCCACATAACGCTCTTGTAAATCCAGTAAATCCGCGCCGCGATAAGAATTTATCAGCGCCAGTACCGGTTTTTTATGAGCTTCCGGCAACAGCTTTTCCTGTTCGATAACGGCGGCCATTTCGTCCAGTGCTGCCAGCGTTTCGGCTTCCGGATAGCTCAGCAGTAATGATAGAACTTTCAGTATTAGCATATTTTTTCTCTGTATTGTTCATAAGGTGCGCAAAGCGCACCCTACACGGCTACCCATTATTTAAAGGACTCAACTTTGATGGGGATCTTGATTGGAATACCGCCGCCGCTACGCTGGGGCTTCTTGTTACCGCCGAATAAATTGGTCTCACTGGTACCTGTAGAACAGCCACTGCCAAAACTAAAACCGCAGCCACCCTGTTCACCGTAGGCATCAAACGTGGAGCTCGCATATTCACGGTGACTGGTCGGGATAACAAAACGATCTTCATAATTGGCAATCGCCATGTAGCGGTACATTTCCTCTACCTGCAACTGGCTCAAATCCACGCGCTCCAGGACGGATGTATTGACTACGCCATCCACCGTTTTACTGCGCATATAAGACCGCATCGCCAGCATCCGTTCCAAGCCAAGAACCACGGGCTCTTCTTTACCCGCTGTCAGTAAATTGGCCAAATACTGCACGGGAATACGCAAGGAGCGCACGTCAGGAATATCGCCGTCCATACCGATTTGATCATTTTCAGCAGCGGATTGAATCGGCGAAAGCGGCGGCACATACCACACCATCGGCAGTGTGCGAAATTCAGGATGCAAGGGAAACGCCACTTTCCAGTCTATCGCCATCTTGTAAACCGGCGATTCCTGCGCCGCCGTCAACCAGGATTCGGGAATACCGGCTGCCCGCGCTTCGGCTATCACGGCTTCATCAAAAGGATCAAGAAATACATCCAGTTGCTGTTGATACAAATCCTGCTCGTTCTCGCAGCTGGCCGCCGCTTCAATACGATCAGCATCATAGAGCAACACACCCAGATAACGAATGCGCCCGACACAGGTTTCCGAACAAACCGTCGGTTCACCTGCTTCGATGCGTGGATAACAGAACGTGCACTTTTCCGATTTTCCGGATTCCCAGTTATAGTAGATTTTTTTGTACGGACAGGCGGAAACGCACATGCGCCAGCCCCGGCATTTGTCCTGATCAATAAGCACTATGCCGTCTTCCTCACGCTTGTAGATCGAGCCGCTGGGACAGGCCGCAACGCAGGTCGGATTTAAGCAATGCTCGCACAAGCGCGGCAAATACATCATGAAGGTGTTTTCAAATTCACCGTACATTTCTTTCTGGATGTTGTCGAAATTGGTATCGCGTGAACGTGATGAAAACTCCGTCCCCAGAATCTCTTCCCAGTTAGGCCCGCTTTCAATTTTTTCCATGCGCTCGCCCGTAATCAGGGAGCGCGGTCGTGCCGTGGGCGGTGCTTTCGATTCAGACGCATTTTGTAAATGGCTGTAATCAAAATCGAAAGGTTCATAATAATCATCAATTTCAGGTAAATCGGGATTGGCGAAAATATTACGCAAGCTCTTGAGCTTGCCGCCTTGACGCGGTTCTATCTTACCGTTGATTTTTCGTACCCAGCCGCCGTTCCATTTCTTCTGATTTTCCCACTGATTGGGAAAGCCAATGCCCGGCTTGGTTTCAACATTGTTAAACCAGGCGTATTCGACACCTTCCCTGGAAGTCCAAACGTTTTTACAAGTGATTGAACAGGTGTGACAGCCGATACACTTGTCCAGGTTCAAAACCATACCAATTTGTGCGCGAATTTTCATGCTAACTCCTCTTGCTTAATGTCTCGGCTAGATTCGATCGCCAGAGCCGGACGGGGTATGTTACCCCGTCCGCAAGGTTTCTCGTATGGTTCAAAGATAGCGGCAGCGTCAAAACGTTCGGGACGGGGTTGCAAACCCCGTCCCGCGCGATTGTCCAAATTTGTTCCAGACAAATTAGTCATTATGCTTTCTCCTGTTGGTTGGCATCAGGACTGGATTCATCAAGCCAATCGACCTTGTTCATCTTGCGAACAATGATAAATTCATCGCGATTGGAGCCGACTGTACCGTAATAGTTAAAACCATAACTTTGCTGCGCATAACCGCCGATCATGTGCGTGGGTTTAACGGTGGCGCGAGTAACCGAATTATGGATACCGCCACGCCCACCGGTCGTTTCCGCGCCCGGCATGTTGACTATTTTTTCCTGCGCGTGATACATCATGCACATGCCTTCAGGCACCCGCTGACTGACCACGGCACGCGCCACCAAAGCGCCGTTGACATTGAAGGATTCTATCCAGTCATTGTCTTTAATGCCGACTTTCGCCGCATCGATTTCACTCATCCAGACGATCGGCCCGCCGCGCGACAAGGTCAGCATCAACAGGTTGTCGGTGTAGGTGCTGTGTATGCCCCATTTCTGGTGCGGCGTAATGAAATTCAATACCAGTTCGTCGTTACCGTTGGGTTTTTGGCCTAAAATCGGCGCGATGGAACGGGTATCAACGGGCGGTTTATAAACGCACAAAGTCTCGCCAAACGCCCGCATCCAGCTGTGATCTTGATAAAACTGCTGGCGGCCGGTCAATGTGCGCCAGGGAATGCGCTCGTGGACATTGGTATAACAGGCGTTATAACAGACATGTTCGGATTCAAGACCACTCCACGTAGGTGAAGAAATAATCTTGCGCGGTTGCGCCTGTATATCATGGAAGCGGATTTTATCGTCTTCGCGAGGCAATGCCAGATGCGTATGATCCAATCCGGTGATTTTACTCAAGGCTCCCCATGCCTTGACGGCAACATGTCCATTGGTTTCCGGCGCCAGCGTCAGAATAACTTCTGTTGCATCAATATCCGACTCGATACGCGGCAGGCCTTTACTGATCCCCTCATCGGTCACCAGCCGGTTTAGCTCACCCAGGAATTTGACTTCAGTTTCTGTATTCCAGGTGATACCCTTGCCGCCGTTACCGATTTTGCTCATCAACGGCCCTAGCGCAGTAAACATTTTGTACGTATTGGGATAATCGCGTTCCACCACGACCAGATTTGGCATGGTTTTACCTGGTATTGGCTCGCATTGACCTTTTTTCCAATCTTTAACGTCCAGTGCCTGCGCCAGTTCTCCCGGCGTATCATGCAGCGTCGGTACGACAACAATATCTTTTTCTAACCCTAAATGCCCTACCGTCAGCTCTGAGAATTTACGCGCAATGCCTTTATAAATATCCCAATCGGAACGGGATTCCCACGCGGGATCAACCGCTTTCGAT
>JAYVGW010000306.1:0-2733 GCA_043771735.1 Methyloglobulus sp. | reverse complement strand
GGAGAAACATCCCAGCCATAAGCCGCACCCTGGTGATTTTGCGTATAGCGCATCATGGTAGATGGCGATCCGCCTTCAATAAACAGAATATGATTTTCCAGTTCCGGAATATAGCGCCCGGCAATTTTCAGCATGGTCGCCATATAGTCCGGCTTGGCCTGTTGCCATGAATCGGTCGCCTGATAAGGCAGCAAGGTCGTCAACATTAGCAAGTGTTGGCCGGCCGGTGCCAACTCCGGATCGACCAGGGTCGGTACGGTAATACTAAGCCAGGTAATTTCTCCATTGCTGGTGCAGGCAAAACTATGGTCATGATTAAAATTGTGGTAACAAAACGACTCATGAGCAATACCCAATGCTGTCAGATTAATATCTGTGGCAATATAAACCACAAATATGGACAGGGAATGCTGCATTTTTTTGATTCTCTGAATGAAGCGGGGCGGAAAATATTGCTCCCCAACCATCTCGCATACCGTGTGCCGGATATCGGCATTGGAAATAACAACAGGGGCTGACAATCGCTGCCCTTTGACCATGACGCCAGCGACCCGCTCATTTTCGATAAGAATTTTTTCCACCGGAGACCTGAACTGAATCTCGCCGCCGTATTGCCTGAGTCCTTTAACCAGCGCATTGGCCAATTGTTGAAATCCTCCTTTGCAGTAATAAGCGCCATCAACCATGTAGCCTATGAACATGGCTGACCAGTACACAAATGAGACCTGCGACGGCGGCAAGCCCAGATAAGGCCAGTTACTGGCAAAGATAGCCAATAATTTTGGATCCTTGATAAACTGCCTGGCAACATCGTCCAGTGTTGCTTTACGATATTTAAACAGCGCCGGCATTACAAACTGCGCCCTGCCATGATCCACTTCGGCCATAACCTCATCGGCAACAGAAAGCTCTTCCGCCACCTGTAAACAAAGCCGGGTTAATAAATTCAAACCCTGCTGTTCAGCTGGAAATAGCTGCGCCAGCGTGGCGACAAAAGCGTCTACTGATTGCGGTAGCTCGGCATTAATTCCGGGATAATAGGCATGACTGAAAGGGTTGATGTTGATAAATTGAATAGCATCTTCAACGTCCAGCGCTTGCAACACCTTATGAATAATCTGACCGCCTCGATAGCCCTGTGGTCCGCAGCCGCTGATCAGGTGTACGCCGGAATCAAAGTGATATTTTTTCCGTTTGAAGCCATGCGCATAGCCCCCGGAGCGGTCATGACTTTCCAGCACCAGCACCGATTTTCCCGACTTGGCCAGCAGACTGGCTGCGGTCAGTCCGCCGATACCGCTGCCGACGACGATTACATCGTAATCCATCACGGTTTCTGCAGCCCCAGTTTTTCCCACAAAATCGCCGGTGATTCATAACACATTTCAGCGCTCGCCATATCGACCGCCACCTGATAGGTGTAGCCTCGAGTCAGACGTGTACCGGTCAGTTTGTCGACAATCCGGTAATTAATTTTTAATCGGTTTTCCCACTCGCTAATGTTGGCATGGACAATGATTTTTTGCCCGAATTTAGCAGATTGGGCATAACGTATGCGCAGATCGATGACCGGCCAGGTATAGCCGGAAGCACGCATCTGCATATAGTTGTAGCCAATCTTGTCCAGCAAGGCACAGCGTGCCACTTCAAAATATTTCACATAGTGTCCATGCCAGACAATTTCCATCAGATCGATGTCGAAAAATGGCACTTCGATTTCAATTTCGCAGGCTACGATTCCTTCACTCATATAAGCTCCTGTACTGAACGCGCATCACGCAGATAAAAGCGCATGGTTCGGTTGGCCTCAAGAAAACCGGTTTTTGCTCTGACTTGTTCCATGTCCGTTTACTCATCTCCACCCTGCCAGAAATCATAAAAATTAAACCACTGCAAAGGTTCTTGCAAACAATAGTGTTGCAAGGTGTCGGCAAAACTCTGCGCACAGCACTGTATCAGCGCATCACGTTGTTTCCGCGGGAACGACAGACCGTCGCTGAAGTGCTCAAAATAAATCACCTGTTTGCCATGCTGTTTTAAACAAAACAAAGTATATACCGGACATTTCAGTAACGATGCCAATATAAACGGCCCTTGCGGAAACAAGGCGGTCTTGCCCAAAAAATCCGCCTTGGCAATCCGGCTCTGGCCGGTGACCGGGGTTCTATCAGCGGCAATCACCACCAATTCGCCCGCATCTATCTTGTCCTGTAGCAGCATCGCTGTTGCCGCATTCATCTCGGTAACCTGGATCAAATTCATTGTTCCGGTTTCAGCATAACGATTCAGTAAGATATTGAATTTTTCCGCATGTTTGGTATGCGTCAAAACATTGACCGTCACTCTTTTGCCCAGATAGGCCATTACCCGCCCAACTTCCAGATTTCCCAGATGAGAACCTAAAATCAGTAAGCCCTGCCCTTGTCCAATATGCTGTAGTATTGCTTCCCGGCCATGAAATTCGACATCCTGTAGCGTTATTGCGCCACTCCACGCCGCCAGCTTGTCGATGATGGCATTGGCAAAACTGATGAAATGCCGGTAGCTGCCGTATAAGCCGGTCTGCATCCTGTTGCCCGGCAAATAGGCGGATACCCTTTGCAGGTACTCAATACTGGCTTGTCGGCCTTTGCTGTTGGTCAGCCAATAATAACTAACCACCGGATATAAAAAGACCTGTAGTATTTTAGGGCCGAACAGCAGGTACACTTTTAATAGCGCCTGCATGCCCCA
>JAYVGW010000305.1:0-6752 GCA_043771735.1 Methyloglobulus sp. | reverse complement strand
AAACCCGAAATCGCGGCAAACGCGCATATCAATAAGGCACAGTACCAAGCCTTGTACCGCCGCTCTATAGAAGAGCCGGAACAATTTTGGGCGGAGCAGACGGAAAAGTTCCTGGACTGGAGCCAACCCTGGCATACGGTCATGGCATACGACTACCCCAAAGGTTATATCCGCTGGTTTGAAGGCGGTAAACTGAATGTCAGCGTCAACTGTCTGGATCGACACCTGGCAACACGTGGCGACCAGGTCGCCATTATCTGGGAAGGGGATAACCCAGAGCAAGACCAAAAAATCACGTATAGGGAATTGCACCAACAGGTCTGCAAGTTTGCCAACGTACTGAAAACCCAGGGCGTAAAAAAAGGCGACCGTGTTTGTATTTACTTACCGATGATTGCGGAAGCGGCAACCGTGATGCTGGCGTGTACGCGCATCGGCGCGGTGCATTCGGTCGTGTTTGGCGGCTTTTCTGCCGAAGCTCTGAAAGACCGTATCCTGGATTCCGATTGCAAGTTTGTGGTGTGTGCGGATGAAGGTAAGCGGGGCGGTAAAGTCGTCCCCATCAAGGCCAATGTTGATGTGGCGCTTACCCATTGCCCTAATGTCGATAAAGTGATCGTCATCAAAAACACCGGCAATCCAGTGGCTTGGGATGAACGCCGAAATGTTTGGTACCACGAAGCAATGGTGGAAGCCTCGGAAGATTGCCCACCGGAAGCGATGGATGCCGAAGATCCATTGTTCATCCTGTATACCTCCGGCTCCACCAATCTGCCTAAAGGCATGTTGCACACCACGGGCGGTTATTTGCTGTATGCCGCGATGACGCACAAGTACGTGTTCGATTACCACGACGGCGACATTTACTGGTGTACCGCCGACATCGGCTGGATTACCGGACATTCGTACATGATCTACGGCCCTTTGTGCAACGGTGCGACCACCCTGATGTTTGAGGGCATTCCCACATATCCCGATGCCAGCCGTTTCTGGCAAGTGGTTGATAAGCATCAGGTGAATATTTTTTATACCGCACCCACCGCCATTCGCGCATTGATGGCGCAAGGCAATGATTTTGTTACCCGCACCGACCGCAGCAGCCTGAGGATTCTCGGCAGCGTCGGCGAGCCGATCAACCCAGAAGCTTGGGAATGGTACTATCACGTTGTTGGCAACGAACGTTGCCCGATTATGGATACCTGGTGGCAGACCGAAACCGGCGGAATCATGATTTCGCCATTGCCTGGCGTAACCGCATTGAAACCGGGTTCTGCTACGCTGCCTTTTTTTGGCGTACAGCCTGAGATTTTGGATGCTAACGGCAAAGTAATGGTAGGTGAAGCCACGGGGGTCCTGGTTATTGGCAAACCCTGGCCGGGTCAGGCGCGGACGGTTTATGGCGATCACCAACGTTTTATTGATGCTTATTTTAAAACCTATCCAGGCTACTATTTTTCCGGCGACGGCGTACGCCGAGACGAGGATGGCTACTACTGGATTACCGGACGGGTAGACGACGTTATCAACGTATCCGGCCACAGGCTAGGCACGGCGGAAGTGGAAAGTGCGCTGGTGCTGCACGAACATGTTGCCGAAGCCGCTGTGGTCGGCTATCCACATGACATCAAAGGCCAAGGCATTTACGCTTACGTCACGTTAAATGTAGGCGTTACGCCTACCGAAGAATTACGGAAAGAGCTTATCCAACTGGTCAGGCATGAAATCGGCCCCATCGCCACGCCCGATGTCATCCAATGGGCACCGGGCTTGCCGAAAACCCGCTCCGGTAAAATCCTGCGGCGTATCCTACGTAAAGTTGCGGCTAATGAGTTGGATAACTTAGGGGATACCTCAACGCTTGCTGATTCGGCAGTGGTGGAGGATATAATAAAAAACCGAAAGACTTAACCGTAGGGTGCGCCGAATGTTGGATATGCCGAGCGAGGAAACAAATCTTACGCGAACTATGCGTTTCACTTCGTTCAGCATGTCCTACACGGACTTACCTAACCCAATAAATAGCTTTATTTTTGATCAATTGCATTTTGTTCCTCCCATAAAGATTCCAGTCCGAAAATGCGACCTTGTTCTGGAGTCAACAGCACCTTTACCTGCTCTTGCGTTTGATGAAAAATTTCCTGATTGCGTCGAAAGCGTTCATCTTCGGTTATTTCTCCATTCTCATGGGCATCTTCATTGACATGCTGCTGACTCTCTCCAGTTTTATACAGGTTCGTTACTTCCATTACGGTGCTTGGATCGACATACTGGAAAAGTTCTTCTTCGGTTTTAATCAGGCCGTGCGTTGAACGGCGGATTGGCAGGGTAACAAATACTTCAGACGATGGTCCGCTCTTGTCATCGTAAGGGTGTGGAATATTTGCCATTTGTAAGGCGGTGGTTGAATTTTTTTTAAATCCGAGCATAGCCTCGTATTGATCATTATCCAATAATGTTGCGAGTGCCTTAAAATATTTTGTGCCAATTTTCCAGCCAGCAATTTCCGATCCTTGCCAGGAAAGATCCCTGTTTTTCGACAGCATTTCACGCTGATATTCATAGATGGAATATTGTGCAAAAACCTCCTCTTTGAGAGCTTCTGGCGTATAGGCAGGCAAATTTGCCATCTGTTTCTTAAAGGCGCTCAGGGTACTGTTTGGGGCATTTAACTCGCGTGTTATCCATTCAGGCGGTACATCTTCACCTATAATCGCGATAGCTTGATCTGCGTCTTGTTCGGCAATATGACGAGGAATACTCTTAAACGCAGGGCTGACTGTGATTTCTTTATTTTTCCCGTTCAGTTTAGGAGGCAAAATAAATTTACCATCTTCCATGTTATCCTCAAATAGCTTACCTGTTTTCTCGGTGACTATTGGTTCTACTTTCATTTTCTCGGGACTGCTTGTGTTGCTTTGCAGGGATTTTGCCTCGCTTGAAGACAGAGAATTTTCGAGAGAGAACCAATAATACACAGAAAGTGAGCAAATAAGGGCAATGCTTCCCCACATATTTTTTTTGAAAACCATTTTGTAATTCTTTATAAAGGTGAAAAAACTGCAACCAAAAAAGTATGTTTTAACATTCTTGGCTGCGGTATTTTTGGTTTGCTATGGGCATACCCTGAGACAGTTATTACCTAAGCCAAGTCGTCCATAATTACCGAATAATGACAGGGTAACTGATCCACCTCTTACTTCTGCATTCACCTTGGGGCCTGCCAAAATAGGCTGTCCTGATGCATTTTTTGCGCTTACTCTTAACATATGGTTAGATTCTTGGTGACACGAACCATTTCGGGAAGGGGAAAAGAAAAACGTTGTGTCATTATTGACGTGACACGCTCCCAGAGGAGCACCATTTGCGTAGACACAACCTAAATGCCCATTAGGGGTTATTACAGTGGAAGCTACTTTTGCCCCACCAGCAATGCCACCCGTTCGCGACCGGCACACTTCCTGTCCAGTTAGTGCGTTTTTTCGGCAAACATACACGTGATCGCCTATTCCGAGAGCGCTGCTATCATCACTACCGATTTGTGCTAATCTTTTACGTGCAAAAACGGAATCGGCCTGTACAGACGAGACAAAGCATGTAATGGTAATAATCATTAAGAATAGTTTTTTTGTAATCATGCTAATTATCCTAATAAAGTTGAGAGAAGCCACATAGCTTAAATGTAGCGCATTGAATATTATAAACACTTCGCAAGAATGTCAACTTATTTTTTATGTTAGCCAGCGGTAACACGTAAGCCCAGTAAGTTGGGGTGAGGTACGAACCGCAACGATAAAATCTAATAATTTTGTTGCACCGATAGGGCATTAGAGTTCACCCCAACTACTGCATTAGGTGGGACGCAAAATCTAGCGTTTTACATCGACCTTTAATCGATCTTTCCCGCCAAATGACAAGTTCGAGGCTCAGAGTAAATGCCTAATGATGTCTCTTTCCTCTTTCAATTCGGCTTCTGTTGCTTGCATCTTTCGTAGGCTGAATTCGTTGATGTCCAAACCCTTCACCACGGTGATTTCGCCGTTTTTTACCGTTACGGGAAAGGAATACACTAAACCTTGTCCGATGCCGTAACTGCCGTCAGATAGCAGTCCCATGCTGACCCATTGGTCTTCATCCGTACCCAACGCCCAGTTCCGCATTTGGTCTACCGCAGCATTTGCGGCCGATGCGGCGCTGGATTGGCCACGCGCATTGATGATTTCTGTGCCGCGCTGTTGCACTTTGGGGATAAATTCGTTCACAAACCAGTCGTATTCCACTAAGGATAAGGCATCCAGGCCCTTGACTTTGGCGTGGTGGATATCAGGATATTGGGTGGCGGAATGGTTGCCCCAGACGATGACATTTTTCACGTCCATTGATAATACGCCGCATTTTTCCGCCAATTGGCTTAACGCACGGTTATGGTCGAGGCGGCTCATGGCGGAAAAATTTTCCGGCGCTAAATCGGGGGCGTTCTTTATGGCAATGAGGGCGTTGGTGTTGGCAGGATTGCCGGTCACCAGTACTTTGACGTTCCTGTTGGCGACCTCATTGAGCGCTTTGCCCTGGGCGGAAAATATTTCTGCGTTAACCGTCAGCAAGTCTTTGCGTTCCATGCCTTGGCTTCTTGGGCGCGCGCCTACAAGAAATGCGTAATCGACATTGTTAAACGCCTTGTAAGGGTCATCCGTTATTTCGACGCGGTGTAACAAGGGATTGGCGCAATCACTTAGCTCCATAACCACGCCTTGCAAGGCTTTCAAGGCGTGGGTAATTTCCAGCAAATGCAGGATGATAGGTTGGTCGGGGCCCAGTAACGCCCCCGCTGCCAGCCTGAACAGCAAGGAATAGCTAATGTTGCCTGCTGCACCTGTTACCGCTATGTGGACGGGTGTTTTCATGGTTATCCTTATGTTGTTTTCTGGCGATTGTAGGAGTTTAACGAGCAACACCCCATCCAGCAATACCTAATATGCAATAGATGCGAGGGATGGTGTTTAATAAATCACACTTGTCGATTAAACAATCTAACCAGATGGCCTAGTTTTTCTGACCGTTCTGGCGTGACTTGATCCCAGTGAAAACGCCAAGCCCAATTGCCTTCCGTCGTTCCTGGCGTGTTCATGCGGTGTTCTGAACCCAGTTCCAGAATATCCTGCATAGGGATGACGGCGAGATTGGCAACAGAACCCAGGGCGGCATGGATCAAGGCACAATGTATTGAAGTCTGTGGGTTGCCCAGGTAATCATAAATCTTGTCTTGTTCCTCAGTGCTGAGGTTTTCCGACCAACCGAGCGTCGTGTCGTTGTCGTGGGTCCCGGTATAAGCGACGCAATTTGAGGTGTAGTTGGAAGGTAAGTAGGGATTTTCTGGGCCGTCACCAAAGGCAAATTGCAAGATTTTCATGCCCGGCAGGTTAAATTCATCCCTAAGTTCCTCGACTTCAGGCGTGATGATGCCTAAGTCTTCCGCTACCAAGGGGATGTCCCCCAGCGCTTCCTTGATAGCACTGAGCAAGGCGTTGCCGGGCGCTTTTACCCATTGCCCGTTGATGGCGGTTTCCTCGCAAGCAGGTATTTCCCAGGCGGCTTCCAGGCCGCGGAAGTGGTCGATACGCAGGATGTCGAGCAATTCCAGTTGCGTTTTCAGGCGATCGATCCACCACTGGAAGCCGGTATTTTTTAGGCTGTCCCAGTTAAAGTGCGGGTTGCCCCAGCGCTGTCCGGTTGCGGAAAAATAGTCAGGCGGTACGCCGGCAACGACCAGCATCTCGCCGTTATCGTCCAATTTGAACACCTCGCGGTTAGCCCAGACATCGGCGCTGTCGTAAGATACGAAGATAGGGATGTCGCCGAACATTAATACCCCATACTCTCCGGCATAAGCTTTTAGCTCTAACCATTGCCGAAAAAATACGTACTGCTGAAATTTAATGCAGTCGATTTTTGTACTTAGCCTCCGCCGCGCTTCTTGTAACGCTTTTGCCTCCCGGTTCTTAAAATGTTCAGGCCATTGGTTCCAACATTGCTGTCGAAATTCTTTGCGAAGTGCCATAAACAGGGCAAAATCGTCTAGCCAGAAAGCTTTCGCCTGGCAAAAATGGGCAAAATCCAGTTTATCGCTTTTGTTGGCACGCACTAGAAAGCCATGAAATGCTTCCGTCAGTAATAAGCTTTTAGGGTATTCGAAAGCGGATTTTGCTTCTGTAGAAATTTCAGACAACCTCAGCCAGCCTTGCTTACATAGCCAATCAACACTGATCAATTCAGGGTTGCCGGCATGGGCGGATAGGCATTGATAAGGCGAGCGGTCTGCGTGGGTAATACCCAAAGGCAGCGTTTGCCAGACAGTAATGTCGGTATCGTGCAGAAACCTGACGAAGTGATAAGCTTCCTGGCCTAAATCACCGATTGCACCTAAGCTAGGGAGTGAAGTGATATGCAGTAGGATACCTGCACGCCGTTTGTTTAAAATTGCAGACATCCTAAGGTTCCGTGGTAATTCTGAATGATTATTCTTTTGTCCCGTGACGCATAGCCCCGCCCATTGCTGGCGCACCAAAACCTTGTGTAAAAGACAACGCCAGATACGCGGGCGGATCTTCGCCTAACAGACGGTACAGGTTGGCTAGATTTAAGCGGAACTGTTTTTCGAAGTTGCTCACCGCTTCGCCGGGGTTGTAATCACCAAACCACCAAAACCAATCAGAACCTTCGCAAACGGCCAGTTGTAATTCGGCTTCCTTGACCTG
>JAYVGW010000304.1:0-10493 GCA_043771735.1 Methyloglobulus sp. | reverse complement strand
TTTTCCAAATGGACATCCATTGCCGATGCCAAAGCATTTTTTGAATCGGACAAGTTGGTTGAAATCAGGAAACAAGCGGGTGTTAAAGCGCCAGAATTTATGTATTTGGAGCTGCTGGACGAGGGTCTGTTGTAAACATAACGCCTTAAGGAATCTCTGAATAAGTCCTTCGACAAGCTCAAGACGAACGGTAAGTGGTTGATTCCCGTTCGTGGTGAGCTTGCACCACAGGCACTTCCTTCGGTCGTCGAACCATGAATGGAATCAACTTGTTCAGAGATTCCTTAACTAACCGAAAAAACCGTTGGGCTAATGTATAAAGCCCAACGAATCAAAGAGGCAATTGTTGGGGATTGCACACGCACCCAACATAATTCACAGTAATAGCAAATTAAGCATCGACCGCTTTTGGCTTGGCACGTCTGGAAGTTGAGCTAATTCTTTTCTTGCCTTTGTCCACTTTTTTGGCGGTATCGTCAGGTTGGTACTTGCCAGAACTTGTGCCTGCATCAGCGCCGCCTATTTTTGAGATATTAAGCTGTTGTCCGACCACCCTGACTTTCTTCAATTCGTTAAACAATTCTTTGGGCATACCGGCGGGCAATTCCACCGTGCTGTAATCTTGCTCAATTTTGATACGGGCAATGTGGTCGCCGTCTATGCCGGTTTCGTTGGCGATTGCGCCGACTATATTGCCGGGTTTTACGCCGTGGGCGTGGCCGACTTCGATGCGGAAGGTTTCCATTTCAATGTTTGCGCCGCCAGCGCGACGGGGCTTACGTTCTGTTTGTGAGCGTTCAAAGCGTTCGGGTCTATCTGACCTGTCTGACCTGGACGGTCTGCTGTCCCTGCTCTCCCTATCGTCGCGGCTGTCTTTAGGCCGTTTGGGCAGGTTTTGCATCAATAAAGGTGTGTCGCCTTGCACTAGTTTTGCTAAGGCAGAGGCTATTTCCAGGGCTGTGACATTATGTTCATGCTGGTATTGTTCTATCAACTGGCTGAAAAAGCTGAGTTCTTCTGCTGCCAAGGTGTCGGTGATGTTTTGTTTAAAGCGGGAGATGCGCTTGTTGTTAATGACTTCCGTTGAAGGTAATCCCATCTCTTCAACCTGTTTTTTGGTTGCTTTTTCGATGTTAAACAACAGCTTCCTTTCCCTGGGCGCGATAAACAAGATGGCATCGCCGGTGCGTCCGGCACGTCCTGTCCTGCCGATACGATGGATGTAAGATTCGGTGTCGTAAGGGATGTCATAATTGACGACATGGGTGATACGGTCTACGTCGAGCCCGCGGGCGGCAACATCGGTGGCAATCAGGATATCCAGCTTGCCATTTTTAAGGTGGTTAATTGACCGTTCCCTGAGCGTTTGTGACATATCGCCGTTGATGGCGGAAGCTGAGTAGCCTCGTGCTTCCAGTTTTTCGGCGAGTTCAACCGTGGCTGTTTTCGTCCTGACAAAGATAATCATGCCGTCAAAGGTTTCGGCTTCCAGGATACGGGTAAGGGCGTCCAGCTTATGCACGCCACTAACGAGCCAATAGCGTTGGCGGATGTTTTCTGCCGAAGCGGTAGTCACTTTGATGGTGACTTCTTCGGGTTCGTGCAGGTATTTCTGGGCTATTTTGCGGATAACCGAAGGCATGGTCGCTGAGAACAAGGCGATTTGCTTCTTTTCCGGCAATTGTTCCAAAATCCACTCGACATCGTCGATAAAGCCCATACGCAGCATTTCATCGGCTTCATCAAGGACCAGCACGCTTAGGTTGTTTAAAATCAATGTGCCACGGCGCATGTGATCCATGACCCGCCCCGGCGTGCCGACGACAACGTGAGCGCCGCGTTTTAGCGAACGCAGCTGGGTAGTGTAATCCTGTCCGCCGTAAATCGGCAGGACATGGAAGCCTTTTAAGTGGGCGGCGTACCGTTGGAAAGCCTCTGCTACTTGGATGGCCAATTCACGGGTGGGTGCCAGTACCAGCGCTTGCGGGTCTTTTTGTTTAAGGTCGATACGTGACAGTATGGGCAGCGCAAAAGCGGCGGTTTTACCGGTGCCGGTTTGGGCTTGACCCAACACGTCCCTGCCTTTCAGCATGTGCGGGATGACCCGCGCCTGTATGGGCGAGGGGGTTTCGTAGCCGACATCGTCCAGCACCTTAAGCACTGGTTCAATAAGGTCTAAATCATGGAAGGAGGGTATAGGTGCGACATCGTTAGACATTAATTTACCTGTTGGTAGAGGAGGGGTGCGCTTTTGCGCGATAAGCTATGATACAAAATCGGATCATTCAAGTGGGCTACGGTCGATTAGCCAGGGCTTGGCGAATTCAAGTCCATTTACCAGATAACAGGGGGAAGGAGCAGAATTGATTGTCGGCACGAATAACCTAGCTCTAAAGCTATAATGGTATTATACAACAGTTTGAGTGGTTTTTCCTAACTAAAACAATAGATTCACCTTATTCAATATGTTCCCTGGGTATTTTCAACAAAACATAAACGGCACCAGCGCCACCTTGCCGCTGGGATGCCGAACAGAAAGCTTGAACGGCTTTGTGTTGCCTAAGCCATCGGTTGATGTGGTTTTTTAGGATCGGGTGGGCATCAGACGAGCGATAGCCTTTGCCGTGGATGATATGGACGCAACGATAGCCATACTCTGTGCTGGCATGCAAGAATTCCAATAGCTGTTGTTTTGCTTCGGTGCTGTTTAGGCCGTGCAGATCAATTTCAGCTTGCACCCCGAAAAACCCTTTGCGTAATTTTGTGAGGATGCTGTTTTGTATGCCGGGTGCGGTGTAGCTAAGGGTCTCTTCATGGCTTACGTTGTCAATATCTGAAGCGGTGGCTTCGTGCCAATCTTCATTAAAATCATAAGGTTGTGGTTTATGGTAAGGTTTTGGCAGGTCTTGTTTTAATTCGACTTTGTCGCTTTTTACAGTGCGTACGTTGCCTACAGATTGCCGAAATAATTCACTATCTTTGGGGGCGATGATTTTTTTTGTCACGAAAGCTGGTTTTGTTGTTCAAAATTGATACTATTGTTGGATTTTATAGCGTAATCCGCAACTAGGCGATGATTAATGTACATTTTGTTAAGTAATGATGATGGCTACTTGGCTGAAGGGCTATCTGCATTAGCAAAGGCATTAGGCCAACATGCGGACATATCGGTGGTTGCCCCCGATAAAAACCGCAGTGCAGCAAGCAATTCGCTGACCTTGGATATGCCGCTTCGGGCATCTGTGGGTGAGAATGGCTTTATCAAGGTTGATGGTACACCGACTGATTGCGTGCATCTGGCAATAACAGGATTGCTGGAGAAAGAGCCCGATATGGTGTTTGCCGGTATCAACCATGGCGCCAATCTGGGCGATGATGTGCTGTATTCCGGTACCGTCGCCGCCGCGACTGAGGGGCGGTTTCTAGGTTTACCGGCTATTGCTATTTCTTTGGCCGGAGGAAGTGGGGAAGTGACGCACTTTGAAACAGCCGCGCAGGTAGCGGTCACTTTATTAAAACAATTAATCGACAAACCCTTGCCCCAAGACACTATCCTTAACGTCAATGTGCCGGATATTGCTATTCAGGACTTGCAAGGTTATCAGGCCACACGGCTTGGGCAACGGCATAAATCAGAACCCGTCATTACGGGCAAAGATCCACGCGGACGGCTTATTTATTGGGTGGGGCCGCCCGGGGCGGAACAGGACGCAGGGTTAGGCACTGATTTTTACGCGATTAGCACGGGTCATGTGTCGGTGACTCCGCTACAATTGGATTTGACTTGGTATGGTCGCATCAACGAACTAAAGACATGGTTACCGAAGGAGCATAAGCGATGAACCAAAGCCTGCAAGGAATAGGCATGACTTCACAGCGTACCCGTGACCGCATGGTTAGCCGGTTAACCCAGCAAGGCATTCGTAACAAAAAAGTATTGGAAGTCATCCGCAATACGCCACGGCATATCTTTGTTGATGAAGCCCTCGCGAGTAGAGCCTACGAGGACACGGCCTTGCCTATCGGTCATAACCAGACCATTTCCCAGCCTTACATCGTCGCCAAAATGACCGAGCTTTTGCTGGCAGCAGGGCCTTTGCACAAGGTGCTTGAAATAGGCACGGGTTGTGGCTACCAAACCGCAATTCTGGCGCAATTGGCGGATCATGTTTATTCCGTGGAGCGGATTTTGCCCTTACAGCGCAAAGCCAAAGGCTATCTTTGGGAGTTAAAGATCAAAAACGTCAGCTTTATTCATAATGACGGCGGTTGGGGTTGGCCGGAATATGCCCCGTTTGATGGCATCCTGGTCAGTGCCGCCCCGCCTGAAATCCCCGAGACTTTGCTGCAACAAATGGCAATAGGCGGCGTGATGGTGATACCTATTGGTGAGGGCGGTAGGCAAACTCTACAACGCGTCATACGGTCAGAAAAAGGCTATGAGGTTGAGGAATTTGATCCAGTGAGCTTTGTACCTTTTTTATCAGGACGGGAATAATATGTTTCAAAAATTATACGACAAATCCTTGCAGTGGTCTAAACACCGTCATGCGGTCAAATTTTTGTGCGCAGTCAGCTTTGCGGAATCTTCTTTTTTCCCGATACCGCCCGATGTGATGTTGGCGCCGATGTCGTTGTCGCAACCGGACAAGGCCTTTCGTTTTGCGACGCTTTGCACTTTAGCTTCGGTGTTAGGCGGCATGTTTGGTTATGGTATTGGATTTTTTATGTTCGATGCCATCGAGCCTTGGCTAAAAACCTCAAGCTACTGGGACAATTACCTGCTAGCCAAAGGCTGGTTTCAAGAATACGGCTTTTGGGCGGTTTTTGTCGCCGGTTTTTCGCCTATTCCTTACAAAGTTTTTACCATTGCCGCAGGTGCCTTGCACATGGTGTTCCCGCCTTTTGTGCTGGCATCAATCATAGGCCGTGGAGGGCGGTTTTTTCTGGTAGCCATGCTGCTTGCTGCTGGCGGTGAAAAGCTCGAAACTAAGCTGCGTGGGTATATGGATAGGTTGGGCTGGGCGACGGTGGCGTTGGTGGTGATTGGGGTAGGGATTTATAAGTTTACTGCACATGCTTAAAATGGGTTTATGAATCAGATGTAGGTTGTTCTGAACTCAGTGAAGCGCGTTAATGTGAACCTTGCCGATATTAATCAAGCCCCAAATCTTTCACAAAGCTTGCTTCTGGCACAATTTGTTCAATTGGGATAGCAAAAGATTTAGCGATCATTTGCTGGAGCTGTAAGAGCACCGCATCGTAAGGGAGTGGAGGTGCTGATTTTGCAAGCAACTCATAAAGAAGCTGGGCAAACTGCCCAACAGTTTCAGTTTTTGCAGCAAGTTCGTCTGGAACAGAAACATCGAAAAGTCTCTCGGCTTCCATAACTAACTCAACTGTATCTAAACCCATAGCGCCTTAATTGTTATTAGGGAACCTCTAATAATCCCCTCTCCCTCTGGGAGAGGGCTAGGGTGAGGGGAATAACTACTTGATTTTAAATCCCTCATCCCAACCTTCTCCCAAAGGGAGAAGGAGTTTTTTGAATTTTTAGAGGTTACCATTAGTAATTGCCGTTAATGCACTGGGGCCAACTCAAAAATAATCAATTCCGCCGTTTCCGACCCGACGTTTTCAACCGCCATCAACTTCCCAGATTCCCAAAACACTTCGCCGATTGAATAGGTGTTGACTTTGCCGTCCTCAGTCACTTTGAGCTTGCCTTTGACCACATAACGCGGCCCTGGCCCGTCATGGGTATGCTGGGGCGTTTTGAATGCAGGTGGAAAAGTGACCCGTATCACTTTCGCATTGACGCTTTTGCTGGGTAGTTCAACCGTATTTTCCATCAGCTGGGTCCTGATTAACCCTGGTTTAGCGTCATCCGCAGAGGCTGCTTCCACCACAAAAAACAGCAGCAGTATCAGTGCGACGGCAACAAAAAATCGGGCAGGGCTTTTGAGGAGCCTATGTAAAAGGTTGTCTTTCAGCTCAGGATGTTGTGCGCTCATGGGGATTCGCTCCTAATTGTGATTGCCGCGTCGCTATATTCAAATCGCTTTCTTGATACGTGCGATAGCATTTTCCAGGTTTGCCATGCTGGTCGCGATGGAAATACGGATATGCCCAGCGCTCCCAAACGCAGAACCCGGTACTAGCGCAACGCCCGCTTTTTCGATCAAATATTCAGAAAAGCCCAAGTCGTCGTCTATGCCATCCAGCCGATCAATCAGCCGTTGGACATTGGGGAACACATAAAAAGTTCCATCTGTAGGGATACATTCAACACCATCAATAGTATTAAGTTCTGAAACCACATAATCATGACGCTTTTTAAACTCTATACACATCCGGTCAATAAAGCTTTGGTCGCCCGTCAAAGCGGTTTCAGCCGCGACTTGTGAAATAGAGGTCGGATTGGAGGTGCTTTGCGACTGGATGGTGCACATCGCTTCAATCAAATCCGCGGGGCCGCCAGCATAACCGATGCGCCAGCCGGTCATTGAATAGGCTTTCGACACGCCGTTCATCACCACCGTACGGTCATAAAGCTCAGGATGGGCATTCAGGATGTTCACGAACGTACCTTTTTCCCAAAGGATGTGTTCATACATATCATCTGTGGCGATGATGATGTTGGGAAAATCTTTCAGCACATCGCCCAACGCTTTCAGCTCATCCAGCGAGTACGCAATACCCGATGGATTCGACGGGCTGTTGATGAAGATTAGCCGTGTTTTAGGGGTAATCGCCTTACGTAGCTGTTCCGGTGTAATCTTAAATCTCTGTTCCTGAGTGGTTTCGATAATGACGGGAACGCCATCTGCCAACAACACCATATCGGGATAAGACACCCAGTAAGGTGCGGGAATAATCACCTCATCGCCAGGGTTCAGCAAAGCTTGGCATAAGTTGTAAGAGCTTTGCTTGCCACCACAGGATACCAGGATTTGCTTGGGCGTATAATCCAAGCCGTTGTCGTTTTTAAACTTGGCAATGACCGCTTTTTTCAGGCCGGGCGTACCATCGACTGCCGTATATTTGGTGAAGCCATTGTCCAGCGCTTTAACGGCGGCAGCCTTGATATGGTCTGGCGTGTCCATATCGGGTTCGCCTGCACCCAGGCCGATGATGTCCTTACCAGCCGCACGCATGGCGGCGGCACGGGCGGTGATCGCCAGGGTAGGGGAGGGTTTTACTGCTTTGACTCTATGTGAAAGTGTGATGTTCATGTTCCGCCGTGACAGTGCTGTGTTTAAATCGGCTGCAATTATACCCTAGCCAAAGGGGATTGCTAAGAAATGCCCGAATTCTGTTTCAAATCATCAAGACAAATATGTTTATTTTTTCCTAGCAAAGGAATGCGCTAAAACGGTTCTTTAAACGGCCTCAAATCCAATTCATGCGTCCACGCACTTGGATGTTGCTTGTGAATAGCCCAGTAGGTTTCAGCAATCGCATCAAGCTGCAATAAGCCATCCTTGCCTTTGGCTTTAACATAGTCCGGGAATTGAGTGCTTGCGCGTTCGCCATCAATTACGCCATCAATGATGGTGTGGACTACGTGGATACCTTGCGGTGAAAACTCCCTTGCCATGCCTTGCGCTAACGCCCTTAAACCCGCCTTCGCAGACGCAAATGCGGTAAACGGAGGTTTTGCCCTCAGCGATGCAGTTGCACCAGTAAAAAATAGGGTTCCTTGTTGGCGGTCTTTCATGGCATTAATCGCCTGCTTGCCAAAGAAAAATGCGCCCAGACAATTTTGTTGCCAAAGTTTGGTGAAAGTCCCTGTATCCATCTCTAGTAAAGGTGATGGAATATTGCTGTCTACATTGTAAGCAGCAATATCAACGCAAAAGCCATCAAGACGCACCTTGTTGAATAACTGGGCGACTTCAAGTTCAACCGTTGCATCGGCAACGACTGCTGTGGCTGCCCCCCCTGTTTGCCCGATTTTGTCTGCAATTTTGTGAAGCTTGCCTTCGCTCCTACCGGCTATGTAAACATGTAAGCCTTTTGCAGCAAAATAGCTGGCGAGTGTGGCACCCAAGCCGTGCTCTGGGCCAACGCCGATGACAATGGCTGAAGCTTTTTTCTCCATGCTGAGTTCCATGTTCGGTTTTTTGTTGGATTGTTGGGTCACCCGCTCTTAAACTTTACGACGAAAGGCGCGAAGTTGTAGGAACGGGAATGGCACTTCGCGCCTTTCAAGGCAAGACTTAAGAGGGATGATTATTTTCTACCAAATATAAGCGAAAAATTATTGGTCGGCATATTGATTTGTTCTTTTAATTCCAAGTCATGTTTTTCTGCCGCTTTTTTTAGGTCGGCAACATCCTTTAAGCCCCATTCCGAAACCCCATAAGAACTCAAGGTGTCGTGAAATTCTTTGTTGGAATCGGTAGAAAAGCCGCCTTCCACTTTAAATGGTCCGTATATCAGCAAAAAACCATCATCGGTAAGCAGATTTGCGGCGCATGCCATCATGCCGTCGGCAATTGAAATCGGTGCAACCTGAAAGATATTGATACAAAACATGGCCGCAAATGATTTTGCCTTGCCTGGATTAAACCAAGTTTTTGGTTGGGTCAGATCCAAATGAACGGGATCGGCAATATTATCATTGCCATGATCACTGGAAAGTTTCTTGATGCTGTCAAATACTTCTTTGTCCTTATCTGAAGGATGAAAATGCAAATGCTCAAAATGCGGTGCAAAATAGTTGATATGCATCCCGCTACCGCTGGCGAGTTCCAGGACATTGCCGGGATCTTTTGGCAGTTTTTCTTTTAAAACGCCTAGAAGTGGTTCACGGTTGCGGCTTCCGGCCCAAGCAACATATTCGCTTAAGGGATGTGGATTTAAAGGTGGTTTTTCTTGAATGTTCATTTTGACTCCTCGTTATTGTTGCTTGCGTTGATAATTGCTAAATGCAATTAATTGGAAGGTATGCAAATAATATACCACTAAAGAAAAATAATAATGACCATAAAATACAACCAGTTGCTGCTTAGTTATAATCAAACTATCGAATATGCTCTTCAATTAGGGAAAATAATCTTCACAAGCTCCTGTAAACCATAGCGCGCTTTTCCATTCCATTTCTTCTGTTCCCAACGTTAATTCCCCCAGTTAACAACAAGCGCAAAAACAATGCGTTTCGATCAGGAAGGTTGGCGCTTCCCGCATCCGCACCCAGCGCCGTGTACGTGATTTTCTTGGTTCGGTTTGGGCAAAAGCGAACGCATCGCCAGCTCACGGCCACGCGCGCTGTCGCCATGTGCCGCAGGGGCAGAAAGCATCACTTTTTCAGACCTGCCTCCGCATATCGCACAATCCGGGTTGCCCGCGTTGATTGGGTGGCGTGCTTCGAATTGCAGCTTGCATTGAGTGCACAAATAATCATAAGTTGGCATATGGATTCCCCATGCTTCGTGTTAATGGGCATTGCAATAATGCTAAAACGCGCGAGGTTAATCTAGGCAACTAGATATTTGCACTTAACCAAGCTTGCCTTGTTTAGTGATGCCACAAACTGTTTCCAGAACCTTTATTCTTGCGGTATTTTCTAAACAAAATAATAATGCCCATGATTAACAAGGGCCACATTAAGAAAAACAACGTTTTTAAAAATGCTAACGGTTCCATAATCATTGCTCCTAAAGTCAGTTTTATCCCTAGCTAAGATAGGCAAAGAACAAAGAAAGTTTAATTTTTAACTCCACCGTGGCGGCTGCTTCCCTTTGACACCGAATGGGGCTGAGGTGACATCGGTCCTTGCGCGTTTGTCCAGGTCTAGGGTCGGCGCCCTTAGGCGGCGCGTCTCAACCTCCCAAACCCAACCGCTGATGACTACATCCTTAGGGATCAGGGGGTGGTTTCTGAATGTTTCTACCGTTTTCATGCAGGTTTCGTCCACGTCATCCATCATGCCGATCCATTTGGCGAATGCGCCCCTATCCAGCTTTAGCTCCGGCAGCGTCGGGTCTAACGTGATATTGTCCGTGTCAATCCCTTTGTTGCGTAACATTTTTTCCAGGTCGGCCGCATTCGCAGACAACATGCCGCACTGCGTATGCTGTACGATGACGATTTCCTTGGTGCCAAAAAAATTGCACGTCAGCATCGCCGAGCGAATGGCATCTTCAGTGACGATTCCTCCAGCATTGCGGAAACAGTGGGCATCGCCGCCGCCAGCAGGGGAATCTACGTGGATGCCGAGCGCCTCGTCTACCGGCAGGCGTTCGTCCATGCAGGCAAGCACCCATAAGCTGCGGTTGTTATGCCCGTCTGGCCCATAGCGACGGCGTTGCGCCCAAAAGTCGTACTCGGCGACGCGTGTTGTCAGTTGTTCTTTTAAAGTGTCCATTTTGAATCTCCTCGATAAAAGATTACAGGGATAAAACGCCCTAAGTTGGCTAAATCTTTCGGCAGCAACTCAAGTGGTTTTATAGCGGATATTATCCGAACACCTATTTTTGCTAGATGTA
>JAYVGW010000303.1:0-11202 GCA_043771735.1 Methyloglobulus sp. | reverse complement strand
CGCGTCGCCACTCGCTACGAGCGGTTGGCGGTTAATTATATGACCCTGCTCAGCCTAGCCAGCATTTTGATTTGGCTTAAATGAGAACGCCCCCTAGTTGAATCTTTTCTTTTTCCCCCTCTATCCCAGCAACATCTTTGGATATACCATCGACATAGTTGAACAAGAAAATTGACAGGGCGGTAGTAAACGTAATCAGAACAATAAACGCGCCCATGATTTCTTCAATAACGACACCTGCTATTCCTTCGCTAAAGTTGAGTGCAATAAATGATAGAAAAAAACTTACGGCGATAAATATACCAACTTGAAATGGCTTCTTAATTTTTTTCCATATCATTGATTGCTGCATAAACTTCTGCACCTAGTCTGGCCTCAGAAAAACCTTGTTTTTTAGGGAATTCATTACCGTCAAGCAATTGTAACTGGTTATCGACCTCACTTTTTGAGTCCAGTTCAGGCAATAAAATTGTATCGATATTCTCAGACGACGAATGAGTCTTTTTTCCTCCTCTATCTCCTTCAGTTGTTATTTTCCATGTTCCTTCACCTTCTGTTATGTACTCGAGATAACTGCTTACAGGCTCATCAGGGACTTTAAGATCACCTGAATCGTTTTTTAAAGTAATATCAATTTCTTCTTGTTCAAATATTTCTTTAAGCGCCTTAAGAGCATCACGAGCCTTCTGATTTGTATCTAAAATATTTGGTGATATAAGCTTGAATTCCAATTTATAAACTTTTTTCTTTTCATGAACTATATTCCAAAATACTTCTTTTTGGGTTTTTCCTTCGATGAATATTTTGTGATTGTATTTTGAAAGAATTACCTCTCCCAGGCCTAGTTGCAATGCCCTGCAAATCTGTTCGGGTTGCCCAAATTTCCAATCCTTTGATGCAAATATATGTTGGGTAACAACATCAAAAATTAAAAGTACTGAAATCCAGTTATTATGCTCAACGTCAACAATATCGCCTGGAACCTTTTCACCAATTTGCTGTTTTTTTAGTTTAGCGAATTTTCCAACATAGAATCTATCCGATGGAAATTGATAGCCATGAGTAGGTGAAATAGTCTTAAAGCCAACAAAACTATACATAACACCCTGATATTTAAATTCTCTGTCGGTCATAATTGCAGAGATAACACACGCTCCTTTTATTTTTGGAAGTGTATCGAGGATCCAGTCATCTTGACCTTCCTTGATAAGGGAATATCGTAATATCCAAAAATCATTTGTTTCATCCATATTTCTGATCTCGATGTTAATGTGATAGTTTGGGGTGAGGTACGCACTCCAAACTACAACTAAACAGCTCGGTAGGGCGGAATAGCGTCAGAGTATTCCGCCGCATGGTTTAAATTACATAATTCACGCAATTATTCCACACTACAGTATTTGATTAACTTTTAGGCCGCATATGCGGAAACAATAAAACATCACGGATCGAAGGCGAGTCGGTAAATAACATCACCAGCCGATCTATGCCGATGCCTTCGCCCGCCGTGGGCGGCATACCATGTTCCAAGGCAGTGATGTAATCGGCATCGAAGTGCATGGCTTCATCGTCGCCCGCTTCTTTATCTGCCACCTGTTTCTGAAAACGCGCGGCCTGGTCTTCGGCATCGTTCAGCTCGGTGAAACCGTTGGCGATTTCCCGTCCGCCGACAAAAAATTCAAAGCGGTCAGTGACGTGCGGATCGTCATCGTTACGCCTTGCCAAAGGCGAGACTTCCACCGGATAAGCGGTAATGAAGGTTGGGTTCATCAGTTTGCTTTCCACGGTTTTCTCGAATATCTCGATCTGAATTTTACCTAAGCCATAGTTGTCTTTTACCGGAATCTTAAGGCCTTCCGCAACTTTAACAGCGGCTTCACGCGAGCTAAGTTGGTCTAAGGTGAGGTCAGGATTGAAGTGTAAAATGGATTCGACTACCGTCATCCGGTCAAACGGCTTGCCGAAATCGTATTGTTCGCCTTGATAATTGATAACGGTTTGCCCGACCACTTCTTGGGCGATACCGCGCAGCATGGCTTCGGTAAGATCCATCAAATCGTGGTATTCGGCGTAGGCCTGATAAAACTCCAGCATGGTAAATTCTGGGTTATGTCGGGAAGAAAGCCCTTCATTGCGGAAGTTTCGGTTGATTTCAAACACCCGTTCAAATCCACCGACGACCAAGCGTTTCAAGTACAATTCCGGCGCGATGCGAAGGTAAAGCCCCATGTCCAGGGCATTGTGGTGGGTGGTAAAAGGCCGCGCCGTCGCGCCGCCTGGAATCGTCTGCATCATGGGCGTTTCCACTTCCAAAAACTGCCGTTCAATCAGGAATTGGCGGATATAAGCGACGATTTTTGAGCGCACCAGAAAGGTATTGCGAGTTTCCTCGCTCATGATTAAATCCAGATAACGCTGCCGGTATTTGATCTCCTGGTCGGCTATGCCGTGGAATTTTTCGGGCAGGGGACGCAAGGCCTTGGTAAGCAGCCTTATATTATCGACTTTAACGCTGAGTTCGCCGGTCTGGGTCTTAAACAACACGCCTTCCGCGCCGATAATGTCGCCGATGTCCCATTTTTTGAATTTTTCGTTGTAAAAGCTTTCAGGCAGGGCATCGCGGGTGACATACAGCTGAATTTTGCCGGACATATCCTGGATATGCACAAAACTGGCTTTGCCCATCACCCGACGGGTCATGATGCGTCCGGCGATTTTTACCCGCAACGGTTCGACTTCCAGTTCTTCCTTGGATTTTTCGCCGTATTCCGCCAACAATTCACCCGCCACGACATTGCGGCGAAAATCGGTAGGGAAAGCAATGCCGCCGTTTTCGCGCAATTCATTTAGTTTGCTGCGACGTTGGCGGATTTGTTCTTGTTCGTCTTGTTGGATTTCTGACATGGGGATATAAATAAAATGCCTATAAAACAGTAACTTTTATCTTCAAATTGGCTATACAAATTGAGATAAATAATAAGTGTTATCGTAGTTTAGAATACAAACATCTAAATTTGGATTTTTATTAAACTCTAATTTTTTATGTGTAGAAGTCCCTTTTTCGGGTGTCTTTTTGTCAATTCGAAATAGAACTCCTCTATAGAGAAAATTATCTTTGTCTAAATCCTGAAAATCTGAATTACACAGTTTTATCCTATCGATAATAAATTGAAAAAATAGCCTACCCGCTAAAAGCTGCTTTAAATATTCATTTTTATTTTTTGATTTCAATTCTATTAGAAATACATAAATTTGATTGCCTTTTTGATGTACTAAAATATAATCATTTTTAGTGCAAAGGCCTTTTACCGAAGGATTAAAAAATGGAAAAATAGCATCACTTTTTGTAATCTTGTTCTTATCAAAACTGAAACAAGAGATATTTTCGGAACTTTTTATTTTAATATCAACTGATAGTTTTTCTTTCTCTTCAACAAGACGTAACGTATTTTTGTCGCCTTTTACAAGCTGAAAGTGAAATTCATTAGGAATAACACTATTTAACAAATGAGGAAATGATTTCATTAATCATTTAGCTCCTTTCGTCCTGCATCGCATAATAAATCTCATTGGATGATTTATTAAGGTCATTAATGACAACATCAAAAGTTTCAGCAATAATTCCTTCCTCATTATCCACCGTCATTGGTGTTATTTTTTTTTCACTAAATAGATACGCCGATACTTGTTTACCTTCTAGTAATTCATTATCTTGATAGCCGTATTTTTTTTGTAACTCAGTTGCTCCTGAAAAACCTTTTTTTAGCATTATTAAGTTATTTAATTCACGCACAAAGTAATCGCTGTGGGTGCTAACAATTACCTTTAAACCTGCATTAACCAGTTGAGCTAGAATTCGTGCGATCTGTCTTTGATTGTCAGGATGCAAATTAAGCTCAGGCTCGTCAATCATAAGACAATCACCTTTTTCTGCTAGATGCTCTAAATAGAACACCAAACCAAAAAGAGTTTTCACCGTTGATGAGCCAAAATGTAGTGGTAGCTTTTTTGTATCGCTTCGATAAGGTATGAAAAAAACATTACCTTGACCATCAACTTCATATTTTCCATTCAACACTTTTTTCTGAATATTTTGGGCGTACTCACGATAAAAACTCTTTTGACTTTTAGTTCGTCCAATTTTATTTAGGTGTTGAATATAATCTTGAATAGGGTCTGCATACCTTGAGCTAATTATGTCTTTTAATAGCTCCATGGGGTCAACTTTATCTTTTTGAGCGTGTTGAATTAACAAATTACGAGTGCTCGATAGCTCTTTAAAAAATAAATTCAATCCTGCTCTTTCGGCAGGTAGAAGAAATGAATCTTTTGATAAACAGGTAAAAAGAATACTAACTAAGCTTTTTGAAATGAATTCTTGGAGCAAACTATCAGGAATTTCTGTGTTATGTAATGTTAATTGAATGATTTCGCTATCAGCTTCCTTTTCTAAGGAAAGCGACCAATCCTTGATTTTTCCTAGTGAAAGTGTGTTTTTTGCTGGTTTTTTAATAGAACGTGCTTGTAAGTCTTCGTCATCAAAATTTAGGTGTATTGTAGTTGTATTAGAAAATTCTTCATTTGTTACGCCAAATAATCGGGGTAAATATTTTTTGAAATGTTCTTCAATATGTTTAACCATTTCGACTTGGTTTGAATTGAATACTTCTCTAACATCAAGTCGGCAAGTACCTTCTAGTTTAAGTTTTTCGATGATTTTTTTAACGAAATTAAATCGAATATCGAAGTCTTTTTCTAATAATCCATAAAGAGAATACATAACATAAGTCTTGCCTGAATTATTTTTACCACAAAAAAGAGTGAAGTCATTCAGTTGAATACTGCCTTTTTCAATGCCACCAAGATGTTCAAAATCAATTTTCATGGTTTTATCCTTTATTTGTGTTACAGACCGCTCTTTAAACTGGCTTCGATAAACTGATCGAGGCTACCATCCAAAACCGCTTGGGTGTTTCCGGTTTCGACGTTAGTACGTAAATCCTTAATCCGCGATTGATCCAACACATACGAGCGGATCTGGCTACCCCAGCCTATATCTGACTTAGAATCTTCCAACGCCTGTGAGCTTTCGCTGCGCTTACGCATTTCCAGCTCATAGAGTTTTGCTTTTAATTGTTGCATCGCGGTATCGCGGTTTCTATGTTGGGAACGGTCGCTTTGGCATTGCACGACGATTCCGGTCGGGTTATGGGTCATACGCACGGCGGATTCGGTCTTGTTAACGTGCTGGCCGCCTGCGCCACTGGCACGGTAGACATCTACGCGTATATCAGCGGGGTTGATGTCGATATCAATATCGTCATCAATTTCCGGCGATACAAAAACGGACGCAAATGAGGTATGACGGCGGTTGCCGGAATCGAACGGCGATTTCCGCACCAGTCGATGCACGCCGGTTTCCGTACGTAACCAGCCGAAGGCATAGTCGCCTTCAAATTTAATGGTGGCGCTTTTGATGCCAGCAACATCGCCGGGCGATTCTTCGATCAATTCGGTTTTAAAGCCTTTGGCCTCGCCCCAACGTAGGTACATGCGTTCGATCATGGAGGCCCAGTCTTGCGCTTCTGTGCCGCCGGAGCCGGATTGGATGTCCAAAAAGGCGTTATTGGCATCCATTTCGCCGGAAAACATACGGCGGAATTCCAGGTCTGCAACGCGTTTTTCAAAATCGGCCAAATCATCGACGACGGTATCAACGGTGGCTTCATCATTTTCTTCAACCGCCATCGCCAGCAATTCATCGGCATCAGACATGCCTTGTTCCAAATCACGGATGGTGTTGACGACGATTTCTAACTGGCCGCGTTCTTTGCCTAAGGCTTGCGCTTGTTCCGGGTTATCCCATATTTTCGGGTTTTCCAGTTCTCTTAAGACTTCAACCAGGCGTTCGCTCTTGTTGTCAAAGTCAAAGATACCTCCTAAGCGCGTCGCCACGGCTTTTCAGGTCTGTGATTTTATTTTTGATGGGGTTTATTTCTTGCATGAAGATGGGTGATATTGCAGGGTAATAATTGATTTTAAGCCCAAGATTATATCACTTTATGCAGAGTGGGGCATGTTGCCCAGTTCGTAAGATTTTACGGTAGATTAATTCGGGTTGTGCGACAAGTATAGCAAAGTAGCCCGTATGAAGCGAAACGGAATACGGGACATCGAAGTCCCGGATTCCACAAGGCACCATCCGAGCTACCTGCTTTGACTCTGCAAAATTAGGCTTTAGCTGGAAAGTTAGCAAAAATTCCATTCGCAATTTCTTTGCCAATGTCTTCCCCTTTCAGGCCATCAAACTTCCAATGTACGCCCAGATAAACACGGCTTAAAATGTTTTCTTCAACCGCAGAATCAATTGTGAGGTCAGCGACATATTTGGGACGGACACCAGTAGCACCAATATTTTCACCATTGAGTTCGTCAGAAACAAACTGGAAGGCAAAATTACCTGGTAAATTACCTAACGCCTTTTGAGCAATTCGTAAGGCTGCTGTGCCAAAAGTAGCATGCCCAGACGGATATGCCGGGAAATTCGGCGTGAATGATGGAGCGCCGCTGCTGTTTGTTCTGGGTGCCCCCAGGGGTTGCCAGTAGGGGTCGCCGTGTGTTCCAGCTTGGTTATCTCCCTTGCCTGTTGGCCCCCAACCCGCATCAGCTTCGCGAATACCAACCACAGGCCGCCAAAGGTTATGCTTGTATTTCTCGTGCCATGCTTGAATACCGGCATCTGCCATTGCCACATTCACCATAGCAAACAACTTGGCATTTTCTTTTTCCGTAACGTTGCCTTTTTTCGCTACGATTGCGCGGATAACCTGATTATACAGACGAGGAGGAACGCCAATGTTACGTACGCCGTCGTAAGCCCAGAACAGGCCTATCCTAGTTTCACCCAATGTACGTGTGCCTCCTTGGTTAACGCCTTTGACCAGTACTTCATTAAAATCTGCCGTATATTCAGGCAGTGGCACTGGGTCGGGGAGTTGAGTTATCGAGGTTTTCAAGTTATTGAAACCGAAAGGTTTGACATTGCCCCACAGCGGCCCAAGAAATGCCTGCTTCGGTGTAAGTGGATCAGTACGGTGACGATAGGGTTCGACACTTGGGGCGTAAAAGTCATCTGAGGCATCCGCCCCGTCATTTTTTCGATCGTTGAGTATTTTTTCAGCAACAAGATGCCCCCAGGCTAGCCCCTTTGATATTTTAGGGTCGTCATCGTTGAGCATAACCATAAATTCGCCGTGTTTAGCAAGAAAAGTGTTTTTTTGCCTACTGAACACCGCAATTAAGGTAACGCAAGCGGCTGCGGCAACAGCCGCCTGTGCCGCCTGTAAATCAGTGGTGCCAGGTGTGTTAGGGAGGTAATCCAAATAAGTTTTTTTACCTGGGCCGGTACCCTTAATTCCCATGTAGGCATCGTGCATGGCGAGATGCACAATAGCCAAGGCTCTGGACGCATAGGTGGGTCCAGGCTGCTGGGGTTTCTGGTCGTCGGGTAAATTAGGTATATCAGGAAATGAAAAATCTGTTTTAGCGGCATCTAAAGCCACTTGGTTCCAGAATAAAATTGAATCAATCATGACAAACTCCTTTAAGGAAATATTCATAAGTTATTGACAGTTGCTTACTATGCATTTTGTCAAGGGTGGGCATTAATGCCAGCCCAAGTGTATGAATATTCAAGAGCAATAGCTGTGAAGTAATCCACTATAAAAGTGTGGCATATTACCTATCAAATCTATCAAATATGTATTGAGCGAAGGGAATCGGGTCGTTTGTGACTGATGCGCCAATTAACTCGGCACTTCATATCGCAGTCAAGATTTTTTAACCATCACCAACAGCCCGCCAACAATCAAAGCCCCGCCGATAAGAATCCGTAATGTGATGACTTCTTTGAGCAACAGCCAGGCAAGCAAGATAGCAACCACGACACTGCCTTTATCAATCAAGGCGACGGTTGCGACATCCCCCAATTTCAGTGCCTTGTAGTAAAAAATCCACGAGAGAGTGGTGGTGAGTGCTGATAGGCCTAGCCAAAGTATGTTTGATCGGTTCAGCAGTGAATAATCTGCTGTCGGTACGGCAATCGCCGCAAAGCCTAACACGAACAGGCTAACAAACAGGGTGCGGATGGTAAGGCCGAGGTCGCCGGAGATGCCGGCCAAGCCCATTTTGGCGATTACCGAAGTAAATCCGGCAAATAGCATTGAAAGGAATGCGTAGGCGACCCACTTTTCCATGGGTTTATTGCTTTTGAAAGTAATAAATCACTGCACATACAGCCAGTTGCAAAAAAATGAAGCCCCAAAAATACAAGCCAAACAGGATGATTTTGACTTGCTTGGGTTGCTCGGCTGATTTGAACTTGAGGATTAACAGGCTAAGTGCTGTTGAAATAATCACCAGCACCGTGCCAATTATTGCATATGACATCGTTAATCCCGGACAGGTGAAGGCGCTAACACCATGCGTGTGCCATTGGTTTCTGCGGGGCTGACAACCCCAGCGGCTTCCATGTCTTCAATCATCGTGGCGGCGCGGTTATAGCCGACTTTAAAACGCCGTTGAATGCTGGAGATGGAGGCTTTGCGGGATTGCGTGACGAATTCCACGGCTTGGTCGTATAGGCTATCGGATTCAGGATCGCTGCTATAGCCACCGCCAGATGTGCCGAAGCCGTCGCTGTTTTCAAAGCTTTCCTGGGTAATTTCGGAAAGATAATTAGGTGGTGCGGTCTTTTTTAAAAATTCGACGACGCGATGCACCTCGTTATCGTCAACAAAAGCACCGTGCGCCCGAATCGGGATGCTGGTGCCGGACGGCAAAAACAGCATATCGCCATTGCCCAACAACGCTTCCGCGCCGCCTTGGTCGAGGATGGTGCGCGAATCTATACGGGATGAAACTTGAAAGGAAATGCGCGTAGGGATGTTAGCCTTGATCAATCCAGTCAAGACATCCACCGACGGACGTTGGGTGGCTAACACTAAGTGAATGCCAGCGGCACGGGCTTTTTGCGCCAGACGGGCAATTAACTCTTCGACTTTTTTGCCGACGATCATCATCATGTCGGCCAGTTCGTCGATGACGATGACGATGCTGGGTAAAGTCTCAAGTGTCGGGAATTCTTCACCTTCCGCCAATGGGTTTAGCATTTGGAACATGGGATCTCGAATCGTTTTGCCATTGGCAGCGGCATCTTCGATCAGTTGATTGAAACCGGCAAGGTTTCTCACGCCCATTTTGGACATCAGCTTATAACGCCGTTCCATTTCCGCCACCGCCCAACGCAGGGCATTTTGGGCTTCTTTCATGTCTGTGACCACGGGGGTCAACAAATGCGGAATGCCTTCATAAACAGACAGTTCCAGCATTTTCGGGTCGATCATAATCATACGCACTTGTTCCGGCGTGGCCTTATAAAGTAGGCTCAAGATCATGGAATTGATGCCGACCGATTTACCTGAACCTGTCGTTCCGGCCACCAGGGCATGGGGCATTTTGCCCAGGTCAGCCATCAGGGGTTGGCCTGAAATGTCCTTGCCCATTGCCAATGTCAGCACGGAAGGGGATTTTTCAAATGTGCGCGATGCCAGCAATTCACGCAAAGTCACCATTTCCCGTTCGCGGTTGGGGATTTCCAGGCCGATAACCGACTTGCCAGGAATGACTTCCACAATACGCACACTGGTGACGGACAACGCCCGTGCCAAGTCTTTGGATAAGGTGCTGATACGGCTGACTTTAACGCCAGCTGCGGGTTGCAGTTCAAAGCGGGTAATCACGGGGCCGGGTAGGAAGCCTACCACTTCTACCGACACATTAAAATCGGCGAGAATGGCTTCAACTAACCGCGACATTTCTTCCAGGTCGCTTTGGGTATAGCCTTTGACGCGGGTATCCCTGTTGTCCAGAAGAGTCAGCCCCGGTAAAACTTCGCCTTTTGTGGCTGGTGAATGAGTAGGGCGCGGCTGTTTTTGTGGTTGTTTAACGGTTGCCCCAACAGGGCTAAAAATGGAAGAGGGCAGGGAGGGTAATTTAACCTCAGGCACAGGGCTTTTTGCAGGGCTGCTGCTGGGTTTTGGTGTTGATGCTGACGAGGTTGAGGTGGCTGGTGAGAAAGCGGGTTTAAAATAAGCCTCCGCTTTAGGTTCGGAATAGCCAGCGACCACGACTTGTCTGGGCCTGTTGCTATACATTTCCCAAAAACGAAGCACGCTATTCCCTACGACATCTACCAATAGGACTGAGTATTTTCCGATTAAATCCAATATTGTCAGCCACGACAGTTGCGTAGCCAGGGTGACACCCGCCAACAAGGAGGCAATCAGCAATACAGTCGCGCCAGAATTACCGCACAATAACAACAAGGCATCACCGACTTCCTGGCCGATAATGCCGCCCGTATTGCCAGGAAGTTCCACGCCGATCCTTAACACATGCAGGTAAAACAAAGCCGCACTGGCGATTATAACAATCACGGAGCCCAGTCCGTGCAGCGCTATGATGGTTTTTCTCCGGTGTTCAATCTCGCGGATGTAAACATAATAGACGTGTCGCACGATCACAAAGGGTATGAGATAAGCGACTACGCCAAAAAAACTGAAACAAAAATCTGCCAGCCACGCACCGACCACGCCACCAGCGTTGGTGACAGTTTGCGCGCTGCTACTGTGCGTCCAGCCCGCATCCTCGGTATTGTAAGTAAACAGGGAAATCAGGAAAAACAGTGCACCGGCAAAGCTTACCAGCACAGCCACTTCCCGTAAGCTCCGAAACGTCTTTTCTTCAAATACAGCAGCCATGATAGAACCCGCGATAAAAATTCCAATTAAACATGATTATAGACCAATAATGAAAGGTTTTACATTAATTAAGTGATGAAAAAATTTAAAAGTTCCGCTAGGTTTTTTGTGGTGTCTCCAAGTGCTGGGCAGTGCATGTTGCCGCGCCTAGAAGGGGTTTGCATCGTTCCCACGCTCCGGCGTGGGAATGAATATTGTACCGCCGGAGCGTGGGAACGATAAATTGTAGGGTACGCACCGCGTACCACGGCAAAGCTTTCCTGGATGGGCAAGCCTCAACAAAGGTACGCGATGCGTATCTACTCATAGCGCAAGCTGTTGTTGGTAGCGTTCAAACAAAAACGCGACGAGGGCGGCATCGTCTTTTTTGCCTTGATAGTTT
>JAYVGW010000302.1:0-12555 GCA_043771735.1 Methyloglobulus sp. | reverse complement strand
TACTTAGCTATCCTGTGCCTGCCTAGTGGCGTGTCTACGATTGTCCAATGCGTGTGGATGTTATGCCCTTGCGCTTTTAATTCGGCCACGCGGGCTGCTGGGTGAAATGTGTCAAGCTCCTGTCGGGCTTGGTAGGTGGTCAGTGGCGCGGTCAGCAGCCAAGCTAAAATGCGCTGCCGCTGGTGGGCTGCGTTTGTTGATAGTTTGCTTTTGCTCATGGCTTGATTCCTTTAAATCAAGGCCGTGCTATAGGTGCAACCCTGCCGCCAAATGGGTATAATTACCCTGCTTGTATTGATGAATTGATTGCAAAAAGCCCCGGCCTAAGTTTAGGTTCGGGATTTTTTATGAGATACGGCTATTGGCGCGTGATTCTAGCCAGTCGTCAACTTCTGATTCCAGAAAGCCGCTAGACCGTTCCGAAAGTTTGAATTGTCTGGGGAATTTACCTTCGGAGATAAGACGATAAACTGTGCTTTTCGGCAATCCAGTTTTTTGAATTACCTGTGAAAATCGAAGCACTTTTTTTGAACGTGGTTGTTTGGCAATTTCATGAGTCATCTAAGCATTTCCTGGTTTGTTGTGGAATATGCTTATGGCATTGTAAGCCGAGAAAATAAGTAAGCAATGCTTTGGTTAATTTCTCGGTGATTAATGTTTTTCCCGTTTCGACTTGGGTTTTTTTCCGTTAAGGGCCAATTTAGCGCAATTTTCCTGATAACGTTCTGCATCAGGCTTCAGCCTTTCAATTTCGGCTTGCAATTCGCGGATGTTGTCCCACGCCAGGACATTACTATGGGATAACTCTTTTATGTGCTGATGACATTCATCAAGAGTGCATGGTAGCCAGCAAGCTTCGCCACTAACAGTTCCCGCAAAGCCATAGCAGTTAATATGAAAATTGACTGGTTTGCTACGCCAGTCGTCGAATTTTTCTGGAAATTTTTGTTTGGCATACTCAGAAACATCTAAAAAACGCACCTGCCCCTTTGTGTTGGTGTCTATTTGCCCTTTGCTTATACGGTATTTTATCTGTTTATTAATTTTGTCCCGCCAATCACCTTCTTTTTCATGATTCGGGCATGTGCGTTTGGCTATTTCATCTCCGATTTCAAGCCGACTAATATATTCAGGATGATCCATTCATCACCTCGTTAGTGTGATCGTGCGTTATGAAGGGTTAACCGAAAATGGGTAACGACTCCCATTTGTTGCCCCTACGGGCTATCCGGTCAATGCTTGACAGACTGGAATCAATGCTGTCCGTCCTTGTCCCATATTGTACCAGAACGTCCTAGAAAAATTACGCGATACGTAATATACTACGGGCATGATTAAGTCGTTCCGCTGCAAAGAGTCACAGGCGTTATTTGAGGGCGGTTCGCCAAAGCGGTTTAGGGCGATCCAAGATTCAGCGGAACGGAAACTAACGCTGTTAAACAATGCCGCCAGCTTGGAGTTTTTACGAAGTCCGCCCGGAAATCGGCTTGAAGCCTTGAAAGGCGATAGGGCAGGTCAACACAGCATCCGCATTAATGACCAATGGCGGCTGTGTTTTAGGTGGCTTGATGGTGATGTGTTTGATGTTGAGATTGTGGATTACCACTAGGGGGAATGATGATAGTTAATGGCTTGCGCCCAATCCATCCAGGTGAAATTTTGCGAGAAGAGTATTTGCTGCCTTTAGGTTTAAGCGTGAATGCCTTGGCTAAAGCCCTGCACGTCCCCGCCACCCGTATTCACGAGATCGTAAAGGAAAACCGTAGCATTACGCCCGATACGGCGTTACGCCTTGCCCGTTATTTTGGCGGTGATGCTAAATCATGGCTGAACCTACAAACCGAATACGATTTAAAGCTTGTGGTGAAAGATTCCAGCATTGAAGCTGAGGTTTCACCAAGGGAAGCGGCTTGATACACGCTGCCTAGGCATGTGCTGCTGTCCGCTTGATGGCTTGCCTTGGCTTTTGCCGCGCTTGCCAAAGGTCATAGTTTACTTGCATCTGCAACCATATTTCCGCTCGACCGCCATTTTCTATGCCCAGCCAGTCTTCAATCCTGAGCGACATTTCCGGCGATAGGGCGGCTTTGCCATTCAGCACCCTAGACAATGCCACGCGGGTAACGCCAAGCTGTTCAGCCGCTGCGGTGACTGTGAGCGCAAAATGTGGCAATATGTCTTCGCGTAATAGTTCCCCTGGGTGGGGCGGGTTGTGCATGTTTGACATCGCTAGTCTCCTCAGTGGTAATCCAGGTAGTCAACCAGGATTACGTCTTCATGTTCAAATTTAAAAGTCACTCGCCAATTGCCGCTGACTGTAATCCCATAATGCCCGTCCAGGTTGCCCGTTAGTGGGTGTAACCGCCAGCCTGGGATATTTACGTCGCCAGTGGTTTTGGCTACATCCAACCTGGACAAGATACGGGCAAGTTTTGCCGCATGTTGGGCTTGAATGCCCGCTTTGCTGCCCGTCTCATAAAAGGTTTTCAGACCTTTGTGCTGGAATGATTTAATCATGGATAAGTGTATAGCGTAACGCTACGTTAGGCAAGGTTGTTTTCGCTGGTCAGCTTTCCGTGCCGCACCCAGTATGAAGGCACTTGAAGGTACGCATTGAAGCTAATACTTAGCCCTGCTTCCTAAACGGCAACACGTTCCCGCCATTTTTCAAGCTATCAAGGTAATCAGCCCAGGCTTGCATCATCTTATGGCGTTCTGGTAAATGTGTCGTCCGGTTGTAAGCCCTACCCAATGGGTCACGTACTGAATGCGCCAGTTGGTGTTCGATGTAATCCGGCCTAACACCCAGCACTTCATCCAAGATCGTCCGCGCCATCGCCCTAAAGCCGTGAGCGGTCATAGTGTCGCTGCCGTAACCTAGACGTTTTAAGGATGCACTCAAGGTGTTCTCGCTCATGCACCGGCCACCAAGGGTATTGTTGGGATTGCGCTCAGACGGGAACAGCCAAACGCCATCGCCAGTCAACGGCTGCAATCCTTTGATTATCTCAATGGCTTGCCGAGATAAGGGGACAATGTGCTGGATTTCGGTTTTGGTGACAAAGTACCGCCATTCCTTAGTCTCCAGGTCAACATCCGCCCATTTCATCGACCTAAGTTCCCCTGGCCGCTGGAACAACAAAGGGGCTAGTTTCAATGCACACAGTACAGGGAATGTTCCAGTATAACCGTCGATTGCCCTCAATAACCCTGCAACGTCCTTGGGTTCGGTAATGGCGGCAAAGTGTTGTTTTTTTGCCGTCTGTAACGCGCCTTTCAAATCTTGGGTAATATCGCGGTCACATCGGCCAGTCGCCACACCATAACGGAACACCTGCCCGTACATCTGCAAGGCTTTTACCGCCGAATACACCGTGCCTTTTTCCTGTACCCGGCGCAAACACGCGAGAACGTCTTTCGGTTGGATGTCATTGATAGGGGTCTTGCCAATCCACGGCAACACAAAACCGAGTTGCCGTGCAGGGCGGGGGCTTTTGTCCTGGCATTTCTTTTCTAGCCATTCGTTAGCGATAACCTCGAAACTGTTTGCGAGTTCCGCCTTGGACGCTTTAACCGCCTTCCTGTTTTCGCCAGGGTCAACGCCATCGGCAATCAACTTACGGGCATCATCCCGCCTTTGCCGTGCTTGGTCTAAGGAAACTTCGGGGTAAGTGCCGAAAGCCAACAGCTTTTCTTTGTCGTCGTAGCGATATTTAAAACGCCACAATTTGCCAGTTATATTGATTTGTGGCTTTACCAAAAGGAATAAGCCTTTACCATCGGACAATTTGAACGCCTTCCCAAGCTTGGCCTTGTCGCTCCTATGAGCGTTCTTACATGCTGTGTCTGTTAACATTTGGGGGTACTTTTATTGCTAATTGGGGGTATCTGTCTTTGAAAAAATCAAAGTACCCCAAAAAAGTACCCCTATTTATGCGGGATGTCAACGGATATTGCGGGACTAGATAGGACTACGTATAGGCTGAAAGCCTTGTTATTACAGGGTTTGTGGGATATTGTGGGACGGTGTGAAACAGTCTAATGGCGCGCCCGAGAGGATTCGAACCTCTGACCTCAGCCTCCGGAGGGCTGCGCTCTATCCAGCTGAGCTACGGGCGCGTGATGATATGGAATGTAGCCCAGCATTTTACCGGATTGGCAGGGTAATTACGATAACATTGTTTTCAGGTTCTGAAGATTGGCTTTACCGCGCTCTTTAACCACGTCTGCCGACAACTGTTTTTTGTTGACCCATTCCAGGTCGTCTTCGGGTAATTCGCCTAGAAAGCGGCTGGGTTGGCACTCTATTATGTCGCCATATTTCTTACGGTGCGTACAATAGCTGAAAGTTAACGTGCGTTGGGCGCGGGTAATGCCGACGTAAGCTAGCCGACGTTCTTCTTCAATGCCGTTCGTACCATTAACATCGTCAGATTCAATCGTGTTTTGGTGCGGTAGGATATTTTCTTCCATGCCCACCAGAAAAACGTGCTGGAATTCCAGCCCTTTCGCGGAATGTAAGGTCATCAAACTGACTTGATCGCTCGCCAGCTCTTCTTGGTTTCGTTCCAAAATATCCATCAACATAATATTGGCGATAATTTCAGCCAGCGGCTTTTGTTCCGCGCTATCTTTATCCGCAATGCGCTTAAGCCAGTTGATTAATTCAGCCACATTTTTCATCTTGCGCTCTGCCGACTCGCTAGTTTTGCTGTTTTCCCTTAGCCACTGTTCATAACCGATTTCGTGGATCATTTTTTCGATAACGACAAACGTGTCATCCCGCTCAATACGTTCGGCGGTAGCGATAATCCAATCGTGAAATTTTTCCAAGCGAGCGATTGATTTGCTGGACACGGTTTGGCTTAAGCCTAATTCGGTACTGGCAGCAAACAGGCTGATTTGCCGCTGATTGGCGTAAGCGCCCAGTTTTTCCAAAGTCGTCGGCCCCAGTTCCCGCCTGGGTGTGTTGATAATCCGTAAAAACGCGGCATCATCATCGGTATTGACCAACAGCCGCAAATAGGCAAGCATGTCCTTGATCTCGGAATAGGCGAAAAAAGACGTGCTGCCGCTGATAAAATACGGGATGTTGTTTTCCCTTAAGCCTCGCTCAAACAAGCGGGATTGATGGTTACCACGGTACAGGATGGCGTAATCCTGATAGCTCCCACCCGTCCTGAATTTATGATGAATTAATTCCGCAACCATTTGTTGCGCTTCGGTTATTTCATCCTTATGGCTTAACACCCGCAACGGATCGCCATAACCTAACTCACTCCACAACTTCTTTTCGTAAGTATGGGGATTATTGGCTATCAGTTGGTTAGCCACTTTAAGAATGCGCCCAGTAGAACGGTAATTCTGCTCCAGTTTAATCACTTGCAAACGCGCGTAGTCTTTTTGCAACTGGCTTAGGTTTTCCGGCTGTGCACCGCGCCAAGCATAAATGGACTGGTCGTCATCCCCCACAACCGTAAACCGTCCCAGATTTCCAGCAAGTAGCCTAACCAATTCGTATTGGGTAAGATTGGTATCCTGATATTCATCCACCAATAAATATCGAATCGTGTTTTGCCACTTTTCCAAAATATCTGGATGCTGTTGGAACAACAGCACGGGCAATAAGATCAGGTCATCAAAATCGACCGCGTTATAGGCTTTTAAGCTGCGCGTGTAGTCGGCATAAAGCTGGCTGATTGCCGGTTGGTCGGCAATTGAGATCAACTCAGCTTGCTTTGCCGTAACAAAAGCATTTTTCCATTGCCCGATTTGGCTCGCGTACTTGTCCGCGTTATCGACATCGTAATCCTGCTTACTATGGGCAATCAGGTTTTTCAGCAGCTTTAGCTTGTCTTCTTCATCGTATAAGGTCAACCCAGCCTTGTAGCCCAATATTTTGTGTTCTTTGCGGACAATCTCTAGCCCCAGCGCATGAAACGTGCAGACACGCAAGCCACGGCTTTGCTGCTTATCCAGCAACTTGGCAACTCGGCTTTTCATTTCTCGCGCAGCTTTATTGGTGAAGGTTACGGCGGCAATATGGCGGGCAGGTAGCCCTTGTTTAACCAGATAGGCAATTTTCTCTGTGATTACCCGGGTCTTGCCGCTACCCGCTCCTGCCAGCACTAACAAAGGGGAATCGACGAGTTTAACAGCGGCTTGCTGTTGGGGATTTAGTTTGTTCATTGCTTATCTTTGGTTTTCGTTGCGTGAATAGAAAACCTGATTTTAAAAAGGGATTGTTGGTACGGTATGGTTTCGTTGTGACTGTGTTTTTGGGCAAGCGCTTACTCTAGGTTACAATAACAGTCTGTAGGCGGTTTTGTCTGGCGTTCAAATTGCTAGTCATCGTACCACAACAAGCTATTTACCCTGATGATTCATAAATTCAAACACGAGGAAAGCTCCATGAAAAAAAGTTTATTTTGCTTTGCCCTATTAATTTCCAGTAGCGTTTTGGCGGCGACCGACCATTATGTGCTACGCGAAGGCAAACACGTCCACCACTTGAAAATCACCCAACTCGGTGAAGAAATTACTGTTAGTTCAGACGTGGATTTTGAACCCAACGCGGACGAAAAAGGCAGTAAAGCGTGTTCTGCCGATATTACCGGTGAAGCCAAAAGCACAGGCAAAGACAAACTGACCTTAAAGAAGAAATCTGAAGAAGCCGCCACACACTGTGTACTGGACATCCAACTGAGCCCAACGGGCGCAAAAATAGAGGAATCCGAAAACTGTACAGATTTTGTCACCGGCATTTGCCATTTTTCTAGTGACGGTAAGGAATTGGTAAAGGTAAAGTAACTATTTACCCGCCACATAAAAACACCACGAAGGTCACGAAGATTTAAAGAACAAAGTTGTAGGGTACGCACTGCGTACCCTTTTCATAGCGTTCCGAGTGCTAAGCAAGCATCAAAAAGGTACGCGGTGCGTACCCTACCCTACATAGATTTCAACCCAGGCTATAAGTTGTTTGGTGCAGTCCATTCCTCAGCGAATTGGTTGATCTTTTTGTGGCTTTAGTGAACTTCGCGCTAAAATTTTTAAGCAATTTGCAGAAAATACCAGCCAGGCTTATCAAGTACGCCTGTCCAGTTTTCGGTACCCAATCGCCTCACTAAGGTGAACAACTTCTATGCTTTCTGATTCAGCAAGATCGGCAATCGTCCGCGCCAATTTGAGGATGCGGTGATAGGCACGGTGCGACAAGCCGAATTTATCCATCGCTTGTTCCAATAGCTGATGGCCTTGTTCCGTTAAGTGGCAAATCTGTTTGACTTCTTTTGCCGTCAATGCAGAATTGGCCTTACCGCTACGCGCCAACGCACGGTTACGGGCGGCCACCACACGGGTTCTAATGGTGGCGCTGGTTTCCTCGCCTTGCGGTGAACCTTTACGCAGCACTTCATGCGATATTCTAGGTACATCAAGGTGTATGTCGATACGATCCAGCAACGGCCCTGACACCCTTGCACGATAGCGCATGACTTGTTCCGATGTACAATGACATCGGCCAGACGCATCGCCCAGATAACCGCACGGACACGGATTCATGGCCGCAACCAGTTGGAACCGGGCGGGAAAATCAACTTGGCGGGCGGCACGGGAAATGGTGATGTGGCCGGTTTCCAGGGGTTCGCGCAATACTTCCAATACTTTCCGGTCAAATTCCGGCAGCTCATCTAAAAACAGCGTGCCGTTATGCGCCAGCGATATTTCGCCAGGTTTGGGATTACTGCCACCACCTACTAACGCAGGAGCAGACGCGGTATGGTGCGGTGCACGGTAAGGCGGTTTCAACCAGTTCGCCACATTCAAGCCTTGGTCGCTTATGGACGCAATCGCGGCAGTTTCCTGTGCTTGTCGTTCAGTTAACTGAGGCAAAATCGTGGGCAAACGCACGGCCAACATGGACTTCCCCGTGCCGGGAGGCCCCAGCATCAGCAAATTATGGGCACCAGCCGCCGCCACCTCAAACGCCCGTTTGACGTGATACTGCCCATGCACATCTGCAAAATCGATCTCAAGATCTGAACTTGTTTGCACGATTTCGGAATATTTGTACTGAATAGGTTGCCGTCCGGCGAGGTGGGCGCATATTTCCAATAGATGCACCGAAGGGATCAGCTCAATGTCTTTAACCAAGGCCGCTTCAGCTACATTTTCCTTAGGCAAAATCAGCTTTCTATGGTTTTTCCTGACTTCTATGGCAATGGGCAAAACGCCGTTGATAGGGCGCAACTCGCCGCCTAAAGAAAGCTCACCGACACATTCGTACTGCTCAAGGTTGGTGTTTGGAATTTGCCCTGATGCCGCCAGAATCCCTAGGGCAATTGCAAGGTCGAAGCGTCCACCCTCTTTAGGCAAGTCCGCAGGTGCAAGGTTAACGGTGATACGTTGGGCGGGAAATTCAAAGCGGGAGTTTAAGATAGCACCACGAACACGGTCTTTGCTTTCCTTGACGGCGGTTTCGGGCAACCCGACTATATTCATAGATGGAAGCCCATTAGCTACGTGGACTTCCACCGTTACTAACGGGGCTTCGATACCAGAACGACCACGGCTGTAGATGACGGCTAGAGCCACGCTACTTTTGTTTAGGCTTCGCCGATTTAGGTCGATTTACATCGTCTTCCTGCTTAAATGCTTGCTGTTCCATTACGGCAACCCTCTGTTCCAGGGCTTCCAGCTTATGGCGGGTCTTCGCCAACACCGCTTTTTGCACCTCGAATTCCTCACGGCTGACCAGATCAAGCCGAGCTAAAGCGCTTTGCAAAATGGCATGGAAATTCTTTTCCATGTCTTCTTTCAAGTGGTTGAAGCTGGGCGGAATGGCATTGGCTAAACGGTTAGCGATGTCGTCGATGGATTTGCTGTCAAACATAGGGTTATCTCACAAGATAAAAAAAATTAGTAGATGATGCATCTTACTGGCTATAAGCTGCCAGGTGCAGCCTCTTCCACAGAATATAGCCAATTAACCATATTAAGCAAAGGAACTTTACTGAAATGCTTGGTATTGTTTGTGACCAACGTGGCTTCCAGACTCAGGACGTGGGCGGCGATTAAGGTATCATTAGCTCCAATCGGCGTGCCTTTATTAAACAAAAAGGTTTGTAAATCCGCAAACTTCTCGGCGGCACCGGCATCCCATGCGTAAATGTCATGCAAGCGTTCGCACAGTTCGCTTATCAGAGCAATATGCTTGGCAGGATTACCGGATCGTTTCGCCCCCAACATAAGCTCGGCGTAGGTGATGGCAGAAATAGCAATCTCATGGCCTTGCTGGACAGAGACATCCAATGCCGCCAGTACCTTGACTGGATTCTTGCGAATGATGTAGCTGCAAGTATCTGTATCAAGGATGTAAAGCGTCAAAAAACAACCCTGTCCGTTTCAATTATATCAGGTCGTTGTGCCATGAAATCAGCATCCGCTACACCCATTTCGGCAAATGACACCCAGCTTTTACGTTTAGGGGTAATGATAACGGAATTGCCTTGCCGTCGGATGGTCACCTCATCAATCCCGACAAATTGAAATGGTTTGGGAATACGGACAGCTTGGCTTTGCCCGTTCTTGAACAGCTTTGTGGTGATTGCTTGCATGGCTACTCCTGCACCGAATAAATATATAGACATAGTCTATACCTAGATTTATTACTGTCAAGTACGAAGAATTGACCGAATCATGGGTATAGTTAACACAGTCAATCACAGGTTTATAAATTACACGTCCACAGCACCAAGGCTCAAATATTCCACAAACGGTTGAAAATCTTTATCGCAAAACAGCAATTGATGACTGTTTTGAATGCAGAAAGTGGCGATCATACAATCAATGGTTTTCCTGATGGTGATGCCTTTTTTGCGTAAGTATCGGTAATTCTCTGCTGCGGCAAGGGCATTGTTTTGTCCTAGCATGTCGAAAATGGTCAACCTTAACAACACGGTTTTTGCGGTTTTAAAACTTTTATCGTTTTGGAAACCTTGTAAAATTTCAGTGAGGATGATGTCGCCGATGGCAATAAGCTCAACGCCCAGCAGTGAATCTAGTTTGGCCGTGTGTGGGTTATCTACGCCATTAAAGTAATCAATCCAAACACTGCTATCAACCAGAATCATCGGTCGGTTCTAAGTTCATCCAGGTTGCCTTCCCAATGGAGCTTGCCTCTAAGCTCTTTTATCGCCGCTTGATTTCTTAGGGTTATCAACGTTTTTAAACCCAGTTCAACCGCTTCTTTTTTGGTTTTAAGTCCGGTCGCTTTTAAGGCTTCTTCCATTAAAGTGTTGTCGATGACGATGTTGGTACGCATAGTCGTTCTCCAGATGTGTATAATGTTTGTATATTATACACAATTGGGTTTGATATTTGCGTATTCGAGTAGCCCGTATGAAGCGCAGCGTAATACGGGAATCGGAGTTACGAATTCCTGGATTCCGCAAGCTCCATCCAGGCTTGTATCTACTCGCTACCGTGCTAAAAAATACTCATCTGTTCACCAATCTCAATAAAATCGTCTGCGTGTCCATCAAGAACTTCCAATGCTTGCCTTACTTTAACTGCAATTCTTTTAGCGAAATTTACTGGCACAGCATTACCGATTTGTAATTGTAATTCACGCTTGTTGTTTCCATAAAACACCCAGTCATCAGGAAAGGTCTGAATTCTTGCATATTCTCTTGCCGTAAAAGACCTTATTTTACTGGCCTTAATCCGCCAAAGTTTTGCTGTCGAATCAGGGTTTCTAACATACAGTGCATTTTCTCTATCTTTTTCTATTCTGTCGGCTATTACATTGCCAACAGCCCAACCCCAAACTGTTGCCGTATCAATGGCTGGGAAAGGAGAGTCAAAATCTCTTATTGGGGTTCCTTCTGAAGCCGTTCTGCTTAGTCTAACTGGTATCACAATTTCTGCATTGTTAAAATGTTCGCTTGTTTCAGTATGTGCGTAGCTTTTAAAACCCCATGTTGGATCGTGATTGGGTAGCTTTACGGTAAGATCTTGGCCTAACTCAAAGATAAAATCCCGTATTGTTGTGTCTTTTTCAGGTTTTGGAAACCTAAAATGTTTAAGCGTATCCGCTTTATACGCAACAAAAATAAATCTTCGTCTTGTTTGCGGAACTCCGTGTTCTGATACCCTGAAAAAATTATAATTTGTTGTATAGCCAATTGCGGAAAGTTCGTCTGAAATTTGTTGGGCAAAAGGTTTTCCTGTTTCTGGATGCCGCATAGTTCTTAAATTCAGAACATTTTCCATTACAATAACCCTTGGTTGCATAATTTTAGCTATGCGAACCACTTCCTTGTATAGAGAATTCCTTTCATCATTTTTATCACGGTTACCACCCAACGAAAATCCCTGGCAAGGGAATCCCGCCAATAAGACATCTAATCCTTTTTTAAAACTTGGCGTATATTCTCTGACATCCCCATGAAACAAGCCCCATTGAGGTCTGTTTAATTTTAGCGTTTCAATGGCATAGTCGAGAATTTCGTTTGATTCAGTATGAATAAATCCTGCTTGCTCAAATCCTAAATCCAAACCACCTGCACCTGTAAATAAGCCCAAATAGGTATAATCTGAAATATCTTCCTTTCCAAATACTGACATAATTATTCAGGTTTAAATCCTGGAATTGAAGGGATTGAAGCGGTTCTTACTTTAGGTTTCCGCAGTTTGCAAGCATCAAATATATCGGTCAATGTTTTAAGGTTTCCTTCGGGAGATTTTAAGCCTTTAGTCTCGTCTTTCAGGTAATAGAAAAATGAATTTCCATGCTTGTCAGTACGGATAATTTTTTCAGAAATACTTTTATCTTCTTTTATCTTTTCAAAGTCAGTTTTCTTAGCAACGAGAATCTGCCTTAAATGAAATTCGGTAATTTTAGAATTTAAGGGGTTGGGATAGGTATACATTTTTCTGTGCCTTACAGAACCTTCCCCATAAGGGCCATGCTCGTATTCCGTGTAATTAGAGTATTTGGATTCTTTGTGAATCTCAAAGTCATAGTTTAAAAAGTCCCCATCTAAAACTATTAATGTCACTATGTTGGAACTTGTTATGTCCAAAAGTGCAAATAAATAAAAGCAAGGGATAACAATAGTTTCTGCTCCTATTTTAATTAAAGTTGAGCCACAAGGCAGGCAACTATTGTAATCAATTGTCAATCCTCTTGAATCGCTTCCATTAGATTTTTGAATTAGCTTTTTTATCTCTAAACCTACAATTGTCCCTGATTTTTTATCACGTATAATTAAGTCGGGGGTAGTTAACGAGCCAGAATGAAATACTTCAAAGGTTTTTGGCAAAGCATCTTTAATTTCAAGCTCAATCCAAGTGTCAAAAGGGTCGTCCTGTACAGTCCCAACGATAGATTTGACCCTTAGGTCAACGGGAATACCTTTCTTTCCTATTTTTACAATCAATTCTCTATAAATCTTTACATGGCTATGAACTTACCACAGGTCGCCAAATCCAACTTTTGAATTGATTACCTGGAGAGCCGCCATGCAAGCAGAAGTCACGAGTTTTTGGGAA
>JAYVGW010000301.1:0-8319 GCA_043771735.1 Methyloglobulus sp. | reverse complement strand
CGGATGGCCTTGCATTTTGACTACGCTTCCGCTCGCGCTCCAACTCCGTCAAAACACCGGCCTCTACGGCTATCCGGGGGTCGTCGTACTCCGCTCCACTAACGTTACGCTTCCTGTACTCCTTCGATGTGTTCATTTCTGGCAATGGTCAGGATGGAAATCAGAAATATAAGGATTTTTGGCTGTAAGGTTTGACGGGTAAACGCGACTGATTGAAGTTAAAACATCAACCCTCCCTTCTAACGGGAGTTTCAATTCAACTGAGGAGTCTTGGTCATGACCTTAACCTTGCTATTTGTTGCTGTTTGTTTCCTTAGCTATGCCAATGGCGCCAACGATAACTTTAAGGGTGTGGCTTCCTTATACGGTAGCGGCGCGGCCAGTTACCGGGTAGCGCTGAGTTGGGCAACCGTGACCACCCTAGCGGGTTCGCTTTGCGCCTTGTACTTGGCGCAATCGTTAATCGTCAAGTTTTCCGGCAAGGGTTTAATCCCCGACAACTTAATCCAATCCGTCCCGTTCATGCTGGCTGTTGCCGTAGGTGCCGGTATAACTGTCATATTGGCGACCCGCTTCGGTTTTCCGGTGTCCACCACCCATGCCTTGATCGGCGCCATACTCGGTAGCGGTTTATTGGCAACATCTGGCGGGGTGAACTTGACTGCACTAAAAAACAATTTTTTGCTGCCGTTATTGTTGAGTCCGTTGGTTGCGGTTATGTTGGCAACCCTGATATATTTTCTCTTTAAACAGGCACAACAACGGCTGAAGGTAAGCCAGTCCCTATGTGTCTGCATAGACGATGAAATCGCTACGTCTATCCATGCAGGGGCTTTGGTCATGGCACGGGAGAGCAACACCGTGATCACACTTGCAGAGGAAGCAGACTGCGACAGCCGCTATGCCGGTAAGGTATTCGGGGTCGAGGTAAAAAGTGCAGTCGATAAATTGCATTTTTTTAGCGCCGGTTCAGTTTGCTTTGCACGGGGACTGAACGATACGCCTAAAATTGCCGCTTTATTATTGTTATTCCCTGCTATGACAGTCGCCTGGGCTATTGTCCTGGTTGCTGTGGTGATGGCCTTGGGTGGACTAATCAACGCGCGGCGGGTGGCTGAAACCATGAGCCATAAAATCACCGGGCTAAGCCACGGCCAAGGTTTGGCGGCCAACCTGTCAACCGCGTTGCTGGTGATTTTTGCCAGCAAGTTCGGGATGCCGGTATCGACTACGCATGTCTCTGTCGGTTCCCTGTTCGGGATCGGCTTAAGCAATGGCCGGGCGCATTACCGGATAATCGGCACGATTTTATTGTCCTGGTTGCTGACTTTGCCCTGTGCGGCTTTATGGTCGGCCGCTGCTTACTTCGCAGTAAACAATTTTTAACATACGGCATGAAGTAACTTTTAAACCTGATCTAACCAGTGCAGAACTTATTTAGCTTTTTAAATTTAGAGCCTATTTAGCCCTTTAATCGATTCTTTTGATACTTTTGATTTCGGCCATTTCTGCGAATTGTAATAGGAAAGCCTTATGGTGTTTGTGGGCGTTGCAATAGCTTAAGGTCATTTCCGTCAAGCTATTTTCGGATACGGTTTTGCGGATCGAGCTTTTCATGATCTTGTAATCTTCCAGTATCCCGTCTATTTTGATGCCTGCTTTACCACCGGTATCATCGAAAACCAGGGTGACCTGGGTTTGATAACAAGGGCCAAGGTAACGGTTTTCCACCTGTGCCACCAGGTACAAAAACAACGACAACGTAGCCGTAAACAGTATGGCACCGCCACCATAGCCAGCCCCGCACAACATCCCGATAGCAGCCATGACCCAAATCATGGCTGCTGTAGTCAGTCCACGAATTCGAACCGAATCGTGCATAATGACGCCCGCACCCAAGAAACCAATTCCGGTGACAATCTGGGCAGCAATACGCCCTTTATCGCCGGAAGCATCGGCCATCAGGCTGGAAATTACAGTGAATAAAGCCGAGCCTGATGCGATAAGAATCATGGTGCGTAGACCAGCGGGTTTCACTTTCCTTTCCCGTTCAGTGCCAATCATGGTGCCGCAAATCAAAGCCGACACCACAACCGCTATATACGACCACGGTGGGTTTAACAGTTGATACCAATCATTCAATAGCCATTTCATCACGATTTGCCTCCAAAGGCATTAAAGTACCGAAAAATTGAAATTTCACAGCATTGTTATTAAGCGCCTTTAGCTTTGTCGATCCGAAAGACTAGACCTTACAACCCCCTATTTTATCGAGTGTTTGCTTGTATGGAATTAAAATTTCGACGACAAATGGCTAATACATCATGGAAACCGAGTAATTTGGTTCAGGGGGCGGCAAATTTTTAAATTTATCTGTTTGCTCCTGTAAGGTTGGTCTAAAGACAGCGACTAAACAATGTCCTTCAATTATTGGAATAGAAAGAATGAACATGAAAAAGGCATTGCTTATGATAGGCCTGCTAGTGACATCGTTAAATGGTTTTGCGGAAGAACCGAATTGGTCTACTTACAAACAAGTATTAAGCCACGTTAAGCCAGGAACTAAAAACGGTGTTGAACTCATGCTGGTCGATTATGCGGCCATTAAGTCTGATGGCAGTCTTGACAAAGCTTATCAAGAGCTCTCAGCATTCAAATTGGCTAGCTTGTCCAGTCGTGAGGAAAAGCTGGCTTTCTACATCAATGCCTATAATATCCTGGCATTAAAAATGGTAGCCGACCATTGGCCAACCGAAAGCATCAAGGATGCCGGAAATCTGCTCAGCCCAGTCTGGGATAAGCCCGTAGGCGAACTGGGCGGCAAGCAAGTCACGCTTGGGGAAGTGGAGCATAAAATATTGCGTCCTATGGGCGAGCCACGTATCCATCTGGCGATTGTGTGTGCTTCGGTCAGTTGCCCAGATTTGCGTAACGAGCCTTACACTGCGGCACAACTGTATAAGCAACTGGATGAGCAAGCCAAAAGTTTTCTGGACAACCCAGGAAAAGGGCTGAAAATCGAGAAGGATTCGTTGCGTGTTTCGCAAATATTTGATTGGTTTGAAACGGATTTTGCCTCCAAAGGCGGTGTTAAAGCTTTTGTTGAAAACTATATACCCGATGCGCCAGACTTAAAGATCAAAGCCAATCTGCCGTATGATTGGGAAATAAATGGATTGAACTAAAGCGCCTTCCTTGCTTTACAATAAAAAGGAAAATTTAAGCAAAAGGAAATCCAAAATGTCGCAGGAATTATCAACGCCAGACCAGTGGTTGGGCCTGTATGGTGATGCGCTGTACCGGTATGCGCTGGCGAGAGTCAGAGATCCTGACCTTGCCGCCGACTTACTACAGGAAACACTGTTGGCGGCGCTCAAGGCTAAGGATAGTTTTATGGGGCAAGCCAGTGAACTGACCTGGATGACAGGCATACTGAAACACAAGATGATCGACTACTTCCGTAAAACAAGCCGGGAAAGGACAAATACGATGGGGGATGAAGGCTCAGATCATGAAAATAGCGGTTTTTTTGATGAAAAAGGTAATTGGCAAATCGACTTATCATCCTGGTCTATGCCTGACAAAGCTTTAGAACAGGAGGAGTTTATGGCTATTTTGCAGCAATGTATCGACAGGCTACCGCCAAAATTGGCGAGGGTATTCATGTTACGGGAATTAGAAGGAATGGAAAGTGGGGAAATATGCGATGTGATGTGTATCTCCTCGCTCAATAACTTTTGGGTCATGTTATCAAGGGTGAGGGTACAACTGCGCCACTGCCTTGACCTGAATTGGTTCAGCCATTAGGAGTAAAGTTTAAGCTATGTTAACTTGTAAAGAAGCGAGCTTTCTCGCCTCCAAAAAAATGGACGGTACCCTGGCTTGGCGTGAAGAAATGGCTTTGCGTCTCCATGTTGGCATGTGCAATATGTGCCGACGTTACCTGCGAGGCCTTAAGAGCCTGCGTGTCATGATGCGCGGATCAAGCGCCGAAGGCAAAACGTTGTTATCGGCAAACGTAAAATTGTCGGAGCAAGCGCGTGAGCGGATCGAGCAAGCGCTGAATAAAGCCTCAGATTTTCATGAATAGCTGGTCGAGTAGCCCCACTTAAGCCAGACCACAAGTGTTATGGCTTAATGTCTCGTATGTCCTTTTATTTCTTATTGTCGTAAGCCCTTTTTCTTTTGCCTTCAGGTCCCCTGGACAAGGTGCTTCCAGGGAAACTGATAACTAACGGGCTATCTGGCAACTATATATGTAAATAAATTAGCCAGCTTGTAAGGTATTACCTGTTTTTTCGACATAAATAAAAACAATATAAATAAAGAGGACTCGATATGACTGACAATGCTATCAGTGAATCCGTGCAATATTATTATGGCCAGGTGCTCCAATCCAGCCAGGATTTGAAAACCAGCGCTTGTTGTATCCTGGATTCCATGCCTTTATTTTTGCGACCATTATTGGCTGATTTGCACCCTGAAGTCGTCGCCCGGTTTTACGGCTGCGGCTCGCCTTTACCGCCCGCTTTGGAGGGTTGTACCGTTTTGGACTTGGGCTGTGGTTCGGGTCGGGATTGTTATTTGTTGTCCCGTCTAGTTGGTGAATCGGGGCGTGTCATTGGCGTTGATATGACGGAAGAGCAACTTGCCGTTGCCAAGTCCCATCTTACTTGGCATACCCAACAGTACGGCTATGGCCGCTCAAATGTCGAGTTTTTGCATGGAAATATTGAAGACCTAAAGACAAGTGGCATTGTCGATAATTCGATTGATGTAGTGGTGTCCAATTGTGTCATCAACTTGTCTGACGATAAGCGAAAAGTGTTCGCGGAAATCTTCCGAGTACTTAAGCCGGGCGGTGAGCTATATTTTTCAGATGTTTATGCAGACCGGCGCATCCCAAGTTCATTAAAATTGGATCCGGTGTTGTTAGGTGAATGTCTTAGTGGTGCCTTATATTGGGAGGATTTTCGTCGAATCCTGCAAGACATCGGTTGTCCCGATGTCCGGGTGGTCAAACAGAACCCGATCACGCTGGATGACCCAGAAGTGGAAAACAAGATTGGCATGATTGAATTCCGTTCGGTGACGGTACGCGCTTTCAAAATGCCATTGGAAGACCGCTGCGAGGATTTCGGACAAATCGCGGTCTATAGGGGTACGTTGCCGCAACATCCCCATGCCTTTGACCTTGACGACCACCACCATTTGGAAACTGGGCGGCCGTTGCGGGTGTGCGGCAATACCGCCGACATGCTAGGCACTAGCCGTTACGCCAAACACATCCAGCTTATCGGGGATAAATCGGTACATTTCGGCCTGTTTGATTGCGTACCGCCGAATACTAGCGCGAAGCTTGGTTCAGGGGCGGCATGTTGCTGAACGGCCAATTCCCCAAGATTCACCGTGATGGGCTAACCACCTTACAGATGAATCTGGGTTACCTGTGCAATATAAGTTGCAGCCATTGCCATGTAAATGCAGGGCCTAAACGTACCGAGCTGATGAGTCGTGAAACCATGCAAACGGCGCTAAAATTTGCTTACAAACATGGCTTAAAAATTTTGGATGTAACGGGTGGTTCACCAGAAATGAATCCTGAATTCCGTTGGTTGGTCAGGGCTGCCAAAGAACAAGGGTTACATATCATAGACCGCTGTAACCCGACTATCCTGGTCGATCCCGGCTATGAGTGGACGGTTGGTTTTCTGGCGGAGCAGCAGATCGAGGTGGTTGCTTCCTTGCCCTGCTACCTCGAAGAAAATGTCGATGCCCAACGTGGCAAAGGTGTTTTTGCGGCATCTATTAAAGGCCTGAAAAAGCTCAATGCCTTGGGTTATGGCAAGCCAGGAACTGATTTGGTACTGAACCTGGTCTTTAATCCGCAAGGAGCCACATTACCGCCGCCCCAGGAACAACTGGAAGCAGATTACCGCCGCTACTTGGGAGAGCAGTTCGACATCCAGTTCAACCAGTTGTTCGCCTTGGTGAACATGCCCATACAGCGCTTTAGGGCAGTCTTGTTGGCGAGTGGGAAACAGGAAAATCAAATGAGGCTGGTGTTTGATAATTATTTAGCTTTGCTAAAAGATGCCTATCAGCATGAGAATTTAAAAAAGGTTATGTGTAAGACTCTGGTCAGTGTCGATTGGCAAGGGTTCGTCTATGATTGCGATTTTAACCAGATGTTGGGATTGCCGTTGGGCAGTAATGGTGCAATTCATATCAGGGATTTACCGGATAAAAACTTGGAATCCAATCAAATCCGTGTGGCGGATCATTGTTTTGGTTGTACCGCCGGACAAGGATCAAGTTGCACAGGGGCATTAGTTGAAAAATAATGAAATACCTGAATTTATGCTAACTTAGGCACTAGGGTAGATTCGAATGTCTGATATCACAGCGATTAGAAATTCGACTGCTTATTCTATAACTCCCGCTTTGGGTCGACTGAAGCCCGTCAAGCGACGAAAATTTGATGCTTTTCAGTGTGTGGTTTGTGTTAAAGGTCAGAAAGAGAGATTGTAGACTTGACTATTCATTGTTGATGTAATCACTTTGAAATAGGCATCGTTTTTACTCCAATGATTAGCGATTAATGGTGGGCAATTCCAGTAAGAACTATAACTCAAGTACACCGTCAAACTTATAGTTAAATGGGGTCAATCAATGGGTAAAAATAACGACAAAATAACCGTTTACTACGACGGGGCCTGCCCGCGTGTGTCCGGGACAGGAATAATTATGAAAAAATCTCGGGGAAAGGTGCAGGGCAGGTTTGCTGGTTTGATATTACTGGGCAAGAGAACCAATTGCGTAACCTAGGCATCGATCCTCAAAAAGCGTTAAACGAGTTGCACGTCCAGGATGAAAACGGCCGAGTTGTTTCAGAATTGGACGCTTATATCCTGCTCATGGGCAAAGTTTCTTTGTTGAAATCGATTGCTTGGCTGAGGCGCAATTGATCGAACAAGAGTGCGACCTTAAGTTGTCCGAGCGAACCGTTGGCAAATACCTCAAGCGCTGGGGTTTTACACCGCAAAAGCCGATCAAGAAAGCCTACGAGCAACGCCCTGAAGCCGTCCAAGCTTGGCTGGACGGGCATTATCCTGCCATTGTCGCCAAAGCCAAGGCCGAAGGCGGCGAGATTCACTGGGGTGATGAGACCGCGCTGAGCAACACCGATGTCCGTGGCCGGGGTTACGCACCGGCAGGCAAGACACCCGTCAGTTATGTTCCGGCCGGCAAGCGCGAGAAACTGTCGATGATCGCGACGGTGACCAACCAAGGCAAAGCCCGCTGGATGATCATTGACGAGGCCTTTAACGCTGACAAACTGATCGAATTCCTGGGCGCATTGACCAAGGAAGCGTTCCTGATCCTGGACAACCTACGCGTCCACCATTCCAAACCCGTCAAGGCGTGGCTGGCAGAGCGGACCGATACGATTGAGGTGTTTTAATTGCCCAGCTACAGCCCTGAACTCAATCCCGAAGAACGTTTAAACGCAGACCTCAAACAGGCCATCGGTAAAAAGGTGCCGGTCAGGACAAAAGCTAAATTACGCGATGCCACCCAACAACATATGGACATGCTTAAATCTAATCCCGATCGCGTGCGCAGCTTCTTTCAGGATAAGCGGGTCAAATATGCCGCTTAAAACTTCTAAAGGCCGGATCAATAAGGTCGGGCACACCACTTACTTATGCCGTCGACAGCAACAGTGTTTGCTGTGAGGCAAGCAGTTCCTGCAAGGCGTTTGCCCTTTCGGTTAGGTTTTCTGTGTAATTCATTAATGAGTGTATTGTTGTGTGCCAGGCACTTGATCTTGATTGAAATCCGCAATCTTTTAAAAGTAGGGCAAAACTGTAACCAGAAACCTGCTAAGGTTGGTCTTTATCAGCTTCGTAGAGTGAGGGACTGATCCCTGCTTGGGCGAGATGCTCCCGCAATTGTTTGATGTCTTGCTTGGTGCATTCACTGCCGTGGTGCGGATGGTGCAGGATAAACTCAACCTGGTTGAGCACCACACGAAAACGGGCGCCATGGGTGGGTTCTATTACGGCCCCCAAGTGGTGGCGCAAGGATTCAACTTCCCGCCAGTGCATATTTGCACTGACCGGTTCCTGAAATATTGCCCTAAGCAGGGTTATATGGCGGCTCATGACATGAGACCCTTTGCATTTGGATTTCAAAATAGGATACTCCTCAAAAGCTTTCCTGATTAGCAAGATGCTTCAGCCGAGCGAAGCCAAACACCGGAACGCGGTCCGATGGCAATCGCGGCCACAAGCAAGCGCATCGGTAACGTGTCCA
>JAYVGW010000300.1:0-10760 GCA_043771735.1 Methyloglobulus sp. | reverse complement strand
GAAAAGCCGTTTGTCGCGCTACGATGGCGCGGGCAACCCGCAGCAACGTATCGTTACGCCCATGCAGGCTCTTGATGAACCATTTGGCTTCCTGGAAATGCTCTTTCATGCACTGGTTGTCTTTGCTGTCATCCGCCCGCTTTATCAGCGCAGAATACTCGGCATTAATCCGCAATTTAGGGGCGACCTCTGGGTTCAGGTTAACTTGCCAGATGTTGTTGCGCTTGGTCACATAGACATCGGGTATCACATATTCTGATTCCGATTGTTGAATTTGCAATCCCGGTTTGGGGTCGAGCGTCCTTATCAGTGCGACGATTTTATCCAACTGTTCCGAGTTCGTGGATAATTCCTTGATCAATGCGGCCCTGCCGTGGTTAGCCAACAAATCCAGGTAGTTAGTGACGACAGTCAGTGCTTCTTTTCTGCACGGAGTTTGTTCGGGTAGTTGGATTAATTGAAGCCTGAGACAGTCTTGAAGGTCAACTGCGGCGATACCTGAGGGATCAAAATTTTGCACCCTATGCAACACCGCACTCACCTCATCTTCATCCAAGTCGTCAATTTGACCTTGCAAGCCCTGAAAAATTTCTTCAAGGCTGCTAATTAAATAACCTTCTTCGTTAATGGAGTCAATGATTGACAGGGCGATGTCGTGGTCGCGTTCAGAAAATGGGGTCAGTTCCAGTTGCCAGAGCAAATGATCCAGCAGCGTTGAGGCGTTACCGCGTTGCGTCTCAAATTCTACGGCTTCATTGTTAGTGCTGCTGCCTGCCTCGAAGTCTTCCTGGTAAACATCGTCCCAAGACGAATCAGTAGGAAGCTCATCGGGCATATCGGTTTGCGAGCCTTCACTGGTAACTGTGTCGGCATTTTCGGTTTTCTTCTCCGGCAGCGTTTCAAGGAATTGAAAGTTGCTGTCTTCTTCATCCACTTCCAACATCATGTTGGATTCCAATGCTTGTTGAATTTCTTGTTGTAAATCTAAGGTAGACATTTGCAACAACCGTATCGCTTGCTGCAATTGCGGTGTCATCGATAAATTCTGGCCTAGCTTTAGATTTATAGAATGTTTCATAAACGCATCACATTAACCCGTGAGTAAACATCATAACTTGAACTTATTACCTAGATAAACTTTACGCACTTCTTCATTCTTCACGATGGAATCCGTATCGCCTTCGGCAATAACCCTGCCTTCGTTAAGTATATACGCACGGCTGCAAATACCTAGTGTTTCCTGAACATTATGTTCGGTAATCAGTATGCCAATGCCCCGGTCTTTGAGGTGTTCTATGATGGTTTGGATGTCTTCCACCGAGATGGGGTCAACACCAGCAAACGGCTCGTCCAACAAGATAAACTGGGGGTTGCTCGCCAACGCCCTGGCGATTTCAACACGCCGCCGCTCACCGCCTGATAAGCTTAACGCCAGTTGGTTTCGGATATGGGGGATATGGAATTCTTCCAGCAATTCCTCAATAATCAGCTCCATTTGGCCTTCGGTCAAATCCGAACGGATTTGGAGAACTGCACGTAAATTATCCGCCACGGTGAGTTTGCGGAACACCGATGGCTCTTGCGGCAAATAACCCACGCCCAACTGCGCCCTCAAGTGCATGGGGTGATGGGTTATGTCAAGTGAATCCAGTAAAATTTGGCCTTCATCCGCCTGGATCAGCCCCACCATCATATAAAAACTGGTGGTTTTCCCCGCGCCATTAGGCCCCAATAAGCCGACTACTTCACCGGTATTGACATGCAACGAAACCCCATTGACGACATTGCGTTTATTGTAGGTTTTTATCAGGTGCTTTGCTGCCAGTATCGTCATTTTTTTTGGTATCCGTTTTTTGTTTTGGCTTCAACAGCACATGAACCCGCTTGGAATCTGATGCCTTTTCACCCGCCCTAACGACAGAACGCTTGCTGTCATATTCGATCAATTTGCTGGAATATGTGGCATTGCCCTGCCATACCGTCGCTTCATCAATTAGCAGCAGAAGGTTCTTCTTGGGGTAAAACTCACCCGTTAAGGCCTCGCCCGTTATGTCTTCAGCGCCTACACTGGGCGTTTGCTTAAATTTTGCCCTATTTCCGGTGAACACCATCTTTTCGGCATCGCCGTCAACAAAATAGACCACCAGCTTGTCCGAATGGACGACAATACTGCCTTGGATGGAAACGACATTGCCGGTATAAGTGCTGGTCGCGGTGACATCATCATACGTCGCGGTATTGGAATCAATAGTGATGGGCTGGTCGGAATCGCTCTCCAATGCCCATAAACCAGCACTGTGGCAGCTTACCAATAGCGCCCAGCAACAGCTTATTATTTTTTTATTTAGTCTCATACTTACCTTTAACTTTTGAAAGCAACTCCAAATGGATAGGCTCCTTAAACGTCAGCTTCATTCCTGTACCTGTGGTGATATTTGGCGGACTGATTAATTCCGCCCACGCTTTTGTTTCTGCATAACTGGTTTCGGGATCAACCATTACATTTGATGTGTTTATTATAAGCTGCCTAATGCCCTCAGCCTGCGCTCGGTTAACGGTGACTTTACCGTTCAACTGAAGTTTCTTTCCGTCATTTGACAAAATGCCAGTGGCTGCCTCAATAATCCAAGGCGGCGATTTTTCGTTAAAAAAATGCATGACCGGTTTTGTCATGTGGGTCGCCCAGTAATCGACATAATGGGTCATTTCGTCTGCCACTAACTTACTCTTGGGCTTGCCGGTTTCATCCATTTCCCATTTGGTATAGCCTTTGCTGAAATAATCGGGGCTGTTCGATGAAGCTGCTATTTTATTAGGTTCGACCAATCCTGAATATTCCGCCAACCACCAGCTTAACAAGGCCAAGGCTACCAAGAAAACATAAATGAATTTTTCACTAAAGTGCGTCATTTCAGGTAAAAATCCAAGACCTTATCAAAACTCCCTTGCGCCTGCATAATCAAATCGCAGACTTCGCGCACCGCGCCTTGCCCTCCCGGCAAGGTCGTGCACCAATCGGCACGTTCCTTAACAGCAAAGTTAGCATCACTTACGGCAATAGCAAGACCGACCTGCGTCATAATCGGCAAATCCAGCAGGTCATCGCCGACATGTGCGGCCTGTTCCGGTGTTATGCCTGTTTTCTCAAGTAATTCAGCAAAGGCCCTGCGCTTGTTTTCGTGGCCTTGAAAAACGAACTCAATACCCAGGTTTTTCATGCGTAAGGCAACCGAATTTGTATTTCGACCTGAAATCACCGCCACTTGCACACCCGTCTGCTGCAATAATTTAATCCCATGACCGTCACGGGCATGAAAGCATTTGTATTCGATGCCTTGATTATCGAAAAAAAGCCGTCCGTCGGTCAATACGCCATCGACATCCAAGATCAATAATTTCAGATTTTTGGCTTTTTCCAGGACCTGTGCCATCGACTTCTGGTTATTGTCCATTGCCGCCATCATACGATCCCCGCGCGAATCAAATCGTGCATATTCAACGCGCCGACCGCATGTTGTTCGTCATCAACAACGATCAAGCCATTGATTTTTTTCTGTTCCATAATTTGCATGGCTTCTGCCGCCAGCGCATCCGCCTTGATTACTGTGCAATTGGGGGTCATGACTTCAACGATAAGCGTGTTGTGTATATCGAGGTTTCTGCCCAACATCCGGCGCAAATCGCCATCGGTGAAAATGCCGATAAGCCGATTACCGTCTTCTACAATGGCCGTCATCCCCAGCTTTTTCTCTGTCATTTCCAGCAACGCCGCACTGATGAGCGCCGATTTGTGCACCCTCGGCATAGCCTCATCAATATGCATTATATCGCCAACCCGCAGCAGCAACTGCTTGCCTAAACTGCCGCCGGGATGGGACAGGGCAAAATCATCCTTGGTAAAGCCCCGCGCTTCCAGTAATGACACTGCCAGCGCATCCCCCATCACCAACGCAGCCGTGGTGCTGGACGTGGGAGCAAGCCCTAAAGGGCAGGCTTCCTGCGCTACGCTGACGTTAATGTGCGTCGTTGCAAAATTGGCCAAGGTCGATTTTGGGTTGCCCGTCATGGCGATCAAGGGTACAGCCAAGCGCTTGATAATGGGCAGAATTTTTACTATCTCCTCCGTTTCACCGGAGTTTGACAAGGCCAACACCACATCCTGCTTGGTAATCATGCCCATATCGCCGTGGCTGGCCTCGCCCGGATGCACAAAAAAAGCGGGCGTTCCCGTGCTTGCCAACGTTGCGGCAATCTTGCCGGCAATATGCCCTGATTTGCCCATGCCGATCACCACAACCCGGCCCTTGCAGTTGAACATCAACGTGCAAGCGACTACAAAGCTATCGTTAATCTGTCCTGCCAATGCAGCAATCGCCTGGGTTTCCACCTGGATTACAGCCAGCGCCAGCTCGCGCAGTTTGTCATCGTGAAGCTTCATGTTCTGTCATTTTACAAGGCAAACCCATAGTGCAGGATACGATTAAAAAATCCCCCTCATTATGTCATATTTAACCGGATTTTGCCTTACAGGGTAGTAAATGGGTAAACAATCCAAATCGTCAAAATCAGGCGGCGGTTCGGCTTTAATCAAGGTAGCAAACAAGCCAAGTACCGACGGGTTAGGGATGCCACAAGCCCGTTTTTATACCAATCCCAATAAGTTCTCATTGTTACCTTCTCCAAAGGTAGAAGGCTAGGTTGAGGGGATTCATATAATGACTTTTTGGGATTGGTAATACATGGATACTTACGTTGGGTTTTGGTGCACAAATTGGCGTATTTGTTATTCCCAACCACCACCCACGGTTTTATATACTGCTATGATTGTTGTTGCGGTATCATATTCTTCTTCCGAAATGGCCTGTTCTTTCAAAAGCCTTTTGGCGCGTGGAAATCATCATGAGCCAATTCCAACCTGGATTTTGCCTGGTCTAATTCGGCTTTGGTCTGGTCTAGCTGGGCAATATATGGGCGCGGGCCGATAACGAACAGCAAATCGCCTTTCTTAACTTTACCGCCGTCCTTGAACAAAATCTTGTTGAGATAGCCTTAAACCCTTGCCTTCGCCTCAACGGATTCGGCGGCTTGCAAACGTCCTGTGTATTCGTCCCATTCCACTATGTCACGTTGAATGGGCTGGCTGACTTCGACCGAGGGTGGTTGTGCCGTTGCGGCTTGGCCGCCTGTTCCAGGAGATTGCCCACAAGCGGTTAATGATACCGTTAAACCCACGAACACCAGGCAACGCGCCAGATTTTTGAGATTGTCCTTGATGCCAGCGGATAGCTTAACTTGTGCTGTAAGCATACAATTTGTCCCCCTGTTCCCCAACTTTACCAGGGTGAGTGGATAGTGGGTTTGCGATGTTGTCGCTATGTTAAATTATTTACCAACCGCCATAAATATCGGTTACGCGCATCCTGTCTGATTCAAAATTTATTCTGGATGACCACCTCGTCAAGCGGTAATTGACCGCCGCGTGGATATGCCGGACTGAGGGCTTTACCTACGACGACAAACATGGCAATGACGTGGTCTTTGGGCAAATTAATAAGCTTGCCGACGGCTTCAAAATCGAAACCATCCATTGGGCAGGAATCATATCCCATGCTTTTGGCGGCCAACATCAGTGTTTGCGCCGCCATCCCGCATGAACGCATACCTTCATCCCGTTGCACCTGCTCAAAACCACGGTAGTAAGCATCGATAGCGGGCAGCAAAAAGTCTTGGGTTTCCTGTGAGGCATTGCGCCAATACCGCTCTGGTTCTTTCTCCCAGGTTTTCAGATCGGCGCATAATACGATCAGCAAGGAGGCATCAGTCACTTGGGCCTGATTCCAACTGGCTTCACGGATTGCGCCGCGTAATTGTGGGTCACTGACGACCACAAACCGCCAGTTTTGGATATTGAATGCCGTCGGTGAGGGCATAGCCAAACTTAAAAGCTGGTCTAGTTCCGGCTTGGACACTTGATGGTTGGGATCGAAGTGTTTTACCGCACGTCTTTGGGTGATTGCTTCAAGTGTGTCCATTGTTCTTCCTGCCTGTGGTTTAAGGAAACTCTGAATAAGTCCTTCGACAAGCTCAGGACGAACGGTAATGTGTTGATTTCGTTCGTGGTGAGCTTGCACCACAGGCACTTCCTTCGGTCGTCGAACCATGAATGGAATCGATTTGTTCAGAAACCCCTTAACAAGGAATACGCATTATTTGCCGACAACAAGCTGCACAACACAGGCATCGGCTATGCGGATGCGATGACTGACAAAACAACTAAACCTGCGCAGCAAGTTCAGGTATCACCGGGCGTTTATGTAGATGTCGCACCAGAACTAATAAGTTCAGTCGCCGAACCCAAGCCTAACGACTTAGGCCGCTACGAAGTCACCCAGAATCCGCAAGACCGCTGGCGTTACAAAACACCGTCCTTGCGAAATGTGCAATTGACAGCGCCCTATATGCACAACGGCAGCCTCGCCACCTTGCGCGAAGTCGTGGAATTTTACAATCGCGGCGGAATTGCCAATGAAAACCTTGATCCTTTAATCAAGCCCTTGCATATTTCCAACCAAGAAATTGACGACCTGGCTTCATTTTTAGAAGCGTTGACGGGTGATAATGTGGAGGAATTGGTTGGAGATGCGTTTGCTGTGCCAGTTGGGGATAACGAATAAAGTGAAAATTAGAATAATTAGGAGGCTGTACCTTGCAATAGCAATTGTGTCTTTATGCCAAGATTGACAAGAAAATTAAAGCCTAATGCACTTCAGTTATTATGCCCTTAGTTTCTTATAGTAATGAGGTCAATCTCCAGTGGCATCAGATGAGTCTGATAAATGGTCTACAAAAGAATAACGAACGTATCTTTTCAGTTCGAAAAGGTTAACGCCAGCCATAGTCTTTGCCGAAATAGCCTGCTTGATAATACGAATTTGATAACGATTTGCCAATTCCGCACGAGTCAGCTTTTTATCTTTGTCATCAGGATCATCTACTTCGGTTACAAAAAGATGCTCGATTAATTTCTTTTTAAGAGATTCTGGGTCGGCATCTTCGTAAGTTACCAACATTATTTCGAGTAAATAGGGCGGCGGCATATCTCCGAGACGACCTAGCCACTCATCATCAGAGTCCAGATCAACTACCAAATAGATTCCATATAGCTGCTCATGTAGCTTTGCGAGTTTTTCTTTAAAAATATCTTCAATTTTTGATTTCTTTATAGCTACATTAAACTCATCAGGAAGTGCAACTCGTGTATAACTTCTCGCTATCCACCCAACAAAATTATCCAACCATTTTTTTTTTGACCAGTTTGCATCATTAGGCTGAACGTCGCTGATATGAAATTTTGGGGCTGATAATTTAGCCAACAGGCTACGAGGTAGCCATTTGCGAATCTGTATATCGATTTGGACGGCTTTTGTTTCATTATCAGCTTGTACTTCAAGATGAAGAATACGCGGATCATCGCCTTTGCTCATACGGGTGAGACATTCTGTAATCTCGCAGGCAGCCACCACTTCAAAAACGGGCACTTTTTGAAAATCAGAATTATATATATTGCATGGCTGTGTGGCGATTACCCACCAATCAACACCCTTGTCTTCTTCTAAACAAGAAGACAGATCAGACGCGGGAATCAAAGATCCTTGCCACCATTTACGTTTTATAATTCTATCTAGTAGCCCAGTTTCCGAAGACTCAACTGTGATCAGTTCGTCTTTCAAATTCTGCAAGCTGCGCCTCTCCAAATTGAGAGGTTGTTTTTCGCATCGGAGTAGTCGTCGCAACCATTCTGGTAGATAGTTCATTCAATTTCTCAAAAAGCACTTTTTGAAGAGTGCCGGCATCCAGATTGTCATCACCAAGCACTGCGCGAAATGATGTTCCGGAAACAGGGACGTTCCACACAGCCTTTAATCGTGTCAAATCAACTTTCGGAGAAGCTCTGTTCAGAACGTCGATCAGTATTTCCATACGGCTTACTGCATTACGACGTGGTTCTGTCCCCTCATACCAGTCATATACCGTCTTACGAGTAACACCGAACAATTCAGCCAATTGTGTAATTGATAACGCAAGGCGATCCTTAATCAAATCCAAACGTTCGGCTACAGCAACAAACTGTAGATTAGAAGTTTTTTGCGATGTTTCAGTAAGCTGATCTTTGCAGAGTTCGACCTGAACATGTTGATCGTTGACAAATAACTTATAACCATTTCTTGTCTTCGAAAGCTCAGTCGTGTGGGCAATGTTCAGTGATGATAAAATTGTTTTCCCCAACCCAGCCGATGCTTCGTAGCTAGCTTCAATAACTATAGATTTAGCATTATTGTGTATATCGGTTGCGATCACAATTAATTCTCACCTTTCCAAACTTTGAAAGCATAGTCAGTGCAAACATCGTTATGCCGAAAAAAATCATTGGCTATTTGATGTAAATTTCTTAACTGATTCAAAACCACTTCTTGGCTCATTCTCGTCGGCGTTGAATAAACTTTGTAAGCATCTATATCTAATAGAATTCCATCTTTCAGCATGTCCAATTTTAGAACACCACCAGGATCAGAGCTCATCGTCAGAAGACTAATCATATCTTCTGGAACTGCTACAGCGTCAGGCTGGCTAGTACAACGTACCCGCAAGTCAAATTCACCGGATTTGTATGATCCAACATATATGCATCCAACATTGGAAATTCCAGAAAAGTTTGCAGATAACAGATGCCCAGAAACATACATTTTACGTTCTTCACCTTCTTTTAATCTAATATGATCTATATATCGAACACCTGTATTTGTAACATCCATAAAACGCATATGTTTTAAGAGAACGCTCAAACACTTTTCCAATACGGTTTCAAATTCGGTGTAGCGACAATATTTGTTACAAAAAACGAGTAATTGATCTGAAGCCAGATGTATCCCTAACGTGCGATCACTCGACAAAAGCATCCATAGCTTTGTTACGTTTTCGCTTTGCATTCCAGGAATTCCACCTTGAATTTGTATCGCTTGAATCAGAGGAGTGTCCTCTCTTAGTTCATCATGTATTTCCTCAATTTTTTTACTTAAAAGAGGCCATGCGGCAAAGCGGATTGAAGCTATTGCGTATATAAGCGGAGAATTTTTAAGAATACCTGTGCGTTCAGTCATAGCAATACACTCATCTGAAGAGTTAAGCATGTGAGATGTAAACATTACACAAGTATACACAAAACTAAACAAAAAGTAATTGACGATATGCAAATATTAATTTTGTTTACCTCTTAAGACGAGCCTTTTGTGATTAACAAATAGGTTTGTGAGTAAAACATTTACCTCAAAGTCTATTGTCTATCATTTTTTGCTTATTTTGATAAACAACGAGGTTTGATTGTAAGGGATTAACCTCAAAATCACTTGTCACTCAAATAAGAAAGATTTTGATAGACAAATCGCGCCGTGCTTACTGTTAGCTAGGCTGGTAAAATGCAATCTATTGGGTTATTCCGACAAAACCACCAACTATCAGCAATGAAATACCTGTTATTAGGCACATCCGGTTGCCATTTGTGCGAACTGGCGGAGGAATTGATACGTGAATGTCTTGTTGCCGAAGCGGGTATTACCGTTGAGCTTATCGACATAGCGGAGCAAATCCAATGGCAAGCGGATTATGCCACGCTTATTCCGGTTCTGTTACACAAGCAAACCAACAAAGCACTTAACTGGCCGTTTACCCAAGACGACGTAAAAACCTTTATTAATCAAAATTATGACTGAACAATACCGAACCGAAAAAGACAGCATGGGCGAGTTGCAAGTCCCAGCCAATGCCTTATATGCCGCGCAAACCCAACGTGCCATTGAGAATTTTCCCGTCAGCGGCTTGGCAATGCCACCAGCTTTTATCAAAACTGTGGCGTTAATTAAGCAAACGGCGGCTAAAGTAAACGTAGGGTTGGGTGAAATGGATAAGGCTGTTGCGGATGCCATCATCAACGCGGCGCAAAGTATTCGGGACGGGCAATATCAAGACCAGTTCCCTATTGACGTGTTCCAAACCGGTTCTGGCACCAGTACCAATATGAATGTGAATGAGGTGATTGCTACCTTAGCCTCACGGTCGTCAGGGCTTGCGGTCAGCGCGAACGATGATGTCAACATGGGGCAAAGCAGCAATGATGTCATCCCCACTGCTATTCATGTTAGTGCAGCATTGGAATGTAAACAGGCCTTATTGCCTGCCTTAAACCATCTTGCGGAAACCATAGAAATCAAGGCGCGTTCGCTTGAACATATCACCAAAACTGGACGTACGCACCTGATGGATGCCATGCCCATACGCTTCGATCAGGAACTGGGCGCTTGGGCTTTGCAAATCCGAAATGGTATCGACCGGATTCAAGCCACCTTGCCACGCGTTTATAAGCTCGCCCAAGGCGGCACGGCAGTCGGCACTGGCATCAACGCGCATCCTGAGTTTGCCGAACGGTTTGCGAAGTTGTTGTCAGAAGAAACGGGGCTGCCATTTCATCCTAACACTTCATTTTTTGAAAGTCTAAGTTGTCAAGATGCGATTGTGGAATTGTCGTCACAACTTAAAGTGATCGCCGTCAGCCTGATGAAAATTGCCAACGACCTGCGCTGGATGAACAGCGGACCGCTGGCAGGATTGGGCGAAATCGAACTGCCCGCTTTGCAGCCCGGCAGCAGCATCATGCCCGGCAAAGTCAATCCGGTTATCCCCGAAGCCGTGGCGATGGTCGCCGCGCA
>JAYVGW010000299.1:0-4657 GCA_043771735.1 Methyloglobulus sp. | reverse complement strand
CGATCTAGGGGTATTGTACGGTGCCGTTGATGGGCAAAAACTTGGGGTCGAACACCCAACCATCAAAGCGCGGCATTCCAGAAAACATTTTGGCAAGGGAAAAGGCGTGGTGGCCTACACCATGCTATGTAACCATGTGCCCGTGAATGGGGGGCTGATCGGTGCCCATGAATATGAAGCCCATTTTGTTTTCGACATCTGGTACCAGAATACATCCGACATCGTGCCAATGGTGATTACAGGTGACATGCATAGCGTTAACAAGGCCACAACGCAATCACGTACTGGTTCGGATTGCGGTTCGAACCGCGCTTCACTAACCTTGAGACGCAATTGAAGAATCTATATTGTTGCGGCGATCCTATGAAATACGAGAAATGCCTGATCAAGCCGGTTGGGAGTATCGACTTACAAGCGGTTCAAGACGAAAAATCCAATATCGACCAGATCGTGGCCACTCTTGGGATCAAGGAAATGACTCAAAGTACACTGATTCGGAAATTATGTACCTACACGCAATCAAACCCCACCCGTAGCGCGGTCTTCGAGTTCGATAAGCTAATCCGCAGCATTTACACATTGCGATATTTGCGCGACCCACAAATCGAGCGCAACTCGCATCGTTCGCAAAACCGGATCGAATCTTATCACCAACTGCGAGCAGCAATCGCGCAGGTTGGCGGCAAGAAGGAACTCACTGGCAGGACGGATCTGGATATTGAGGTCAGTAACGAATGTGGGCGGCTAATCGCAAATTCGATCATTTATTATAATTCCGCTATCCTGTCACGGATACTTGACAAATATGAAGCATCCCCCAAACTGAAGATTTTGGCACTCATCAAGAAAGTCTCGCCTGCGGCCTGGCGGAATATTCATTTTAACGGTCACTATGCCTTCAGAGATAGTGGGCAGAGCATAGACCTTGATGCGATTGTAGCCAAATTGGAGTTGGAATAATGGGGCTGTAACGCCTGCAAAAGATTCGCCGGAATTTTCGGCGGTTTGGGCTTACACCCCCGTTGTAAGGATTAATTAATGATGCATTGAGATAGTTATGTGACAAAATTTTATGCAGCCAGCGGGCAAGTTGGCTAGTGTGGCTCATCATCAAATGGTAATCATATTGCCGATATGAAAGTTTGCTGATGCTCTGTGTCACAAGCGGATGAAAATGCGCCATCCAACGAGCATCTGGGTCTTCTTCCCAACGCAATCGTGAAACGGCAACTAAAGATGGTAGATAATTTGTTTTAGCGAAACCTTTGCCGTTTGGCAATAAAATTTCGATATGGCTTCCTGCGAGAATGTTCAGGCTGCGGATGATTTCCTGATATGACCTTGTGTGTCCCCGTCTTTTTAATTCATTGCGTAGCATATTGAGAGAGAAAACCACACCGCTTTTAAACTCGGGAGCATCAAAAAAACCTTTGTTTTGTTCAGAGGCTATTTTACGGAGAGCGTCTTCAATAATTTCTTCATTTGCGCTTGGATAATAAGATTTTTCTCCGCCCTCTTCATCATCAATCTGCGCCGGTGATATACGAACCTTGTACTCGTCCTTTTTGTAGACGAAGGTTTTTTCAAGACGCGGTAAAAAGCCTTCTTTTATCCGTGCCTTATTCATCTGTTGTTGCGTGACAGAATATTTTGGGATGCTGTCCCATAACTCAATAGTGTTTGAAAGCCGATCATGTTCCTCTTCCGTGTTGCACAGGAACGATTGGAACAAGGAAAGCTGTGTCCCTCCAAAGGCTGCGTCTGGCGGCACTATAGGGTCATTTTGCTTTTTCGCTTTAGCCATTACCAGTCTTTTTGTGTATACACGTATACTATGTTATCAATATACATTTTATGATTTATACGCTCACAGCTTCAAACGCGCTTGATATGCCCCCTGCCCTTCTTTACAAAAAGAAGATCGAGCGCTTCTTCGAGGAGGGATTGAACGCTTGTATCTTCCTCTGCTGCTAGAATTTTTAGATGTTTCGCCACATCTGGTGGGAAATGGCCTCCGATTAGACGTGTTCCAGTCCGCGAAGGGCGAGAATAAGCTGCCGCTTCTTCTAGGGGGTTACTGCCTGTTTTCTTGGGCAGACGTTTGGTGTGCAGCGGTACAGGTTGTACCGCCTTTTTGCCTTCATCATCAGGCTTCTCTATTACTTGCCGGTCAAGAACGGCTTGCAGCGCGTTTAGTGGTTTTTTCTGTGCGTTCATGTTTCACCTCTTTTAATTGTATACACATATACCTGTATAGATTGTTGATTTCTTCTGCGGCCTTCCCGTCAGGCTCATATTCTTGAGCCGCTAATCCTGTCTGTTGAGCGCGGGAGAAGGCGATACGGTTACCAATGCGAACCGGACATAATGTTGCCCCAAGCTCACCAATAGCGTGTTCCGTATCACTCAATTCGCGTCCTGCATGAGGGCAAAAGGTCAAAACGACAGCGGAAGGCTTGCTGTAATGCTTCATGAGATCAAGGGTTTTAGTCATGGCCATAACATCGAGAACAGCAGGCCGCGTAGGAATCAAAATAAAATCCGCATGGTGGGCGGCCTCAAAAGCTATATCCTTGGCAAAGGGTGGCGCATCGATTAAAGCAAGATCGCAACCCGACTCTTTAGCTGCTTGCAAGAGGTGTTGGAGACGAGATGAAGGGATTGCGGCTACGGCTGGTGTTGGTGCTTCTCTTGTATCGTGCCAAAAAGAAGCACTTGCTTGTGGGTCAAGATCGAATATGGCCGCCTGTTTTCCATCCGCTTCAGCGGCAACAGCTATTGCTGTTGCCAACGTCGTTTTCCCAACGCCGCCTTTTTGGGAGATGATAGCTACGATTTTCATAAAGAAACGAATATAATAGTATAGAAGTTGTGTCGTATATTTTTATAAGTGTATACACTTTAACACTTATATGCAATAGGCAGGAAGAGAAACCGGCGTTGCCGTTTACGCAAGCACATTTAACCCGTGCTTGTGTACAATGGTTAGTAGCTTAAGAGCCATGCCGCTAGGGCGCTTCGCCCCAGTTTCCCATTTCTGTATTGTTGATTCACTGGTGTTTAGGTAACGGGCAAAAACTGGTTGACTCACATGGTTTTCCTCACGGATCAGCTTTATCTGCTGTGGTTCAAGCTCAACCGGCACAAACAGGCAAGACTCGTCAAATTCACGCATTGTGGCTTTATCTATTGCACCAGCCCTGTATAAACCTTGGACACTGCTATGGATTGCTGCAAAGGCATCGCTTTTATATTTAGGTTTCTTTGACATTACAAATCTCCAACAAATCACCATTTTTTATTTCTGTATCAATGATGCTATCAGGCTGGCGACTATATAGTTTTGCTAACTTCTTGAATTCTGCAAGCTCAGCTACATCAATATTTTGTCTATCTTTTTTTGCAAAAAGATAAGTATAAATCCAAATTTTTCCGCTTTTTGTAAGGATAATTGACCTATAGTTGTTATCGCTCAAGCGTTTTTTGAATACGCCGCCGCCCAAGTCATCAACCTGGCCTTGTATTACCTGCCGTATAGCGAGACAAAGTTCAGCATCGCTAATATGGGCTTTTTTAGCCGCTTTGTTAAACCATGCGGTTTTGAAAATTCGTGAGGAATCTTTATCTTTAACAGGCATAGTAAGTAAAATACCATAGCACCTAGTGCAACACAATTTTATTTATTTTTAGTTGTGAGCAGGCGTAACGATTACATCGATGTGCCAAAAATCAAGATTTGTGGCACACCTCCCCGCACTTGTGATTTCATGCGCTTGGCTATGTCAAAAATGGGGCAACCACAGAATTCGGAAAAGATAGTACGCTAAGAAAAAATGCGTATTTTCCTGAGTTCGTGCGTTTAATTTAAAATTTCTTATGAAGGCAAGTTTGCTTCCCTTATTCGCATAATGGTTTGCCTGCTTGTCTTGAATTCACGGGCTAAGTCGGAAACATTAATCCCAGCGGACAGTTTTTCTAATACTGTTGCCTGTTCCATCTTATTTAATGCTGTCGGTCGGCCAAATTGTTTGCCTGCGGCTTTGGCTCGGTTAATCCCTGATTGCGTCCGTTCGATCAGCAGGTCACGTTCGAACTCAGCGACGGCGGCGATCACTTGCATGGTCATCTTGCCTGCCGGACTGGTCAGGTCAACGCCACCCAGAGCGAGACAATGCACCCGCACACCAATATTGGCAAGATGCTCAACGGTTGCCCGTACATCCATCGCATTGCGGCCAAGTCGGTCTAGCTTAGTCACGACCAGAATATCGCCAGATTCCATGCGGTCGATCAATTTGATAAAACCTGGACGTTCCTTGGCGGCGACTGATCCGCTGATACTTTCCTCAATAAGCCGCTGCGCTTGGATGGCAAATCCAGCCGCCTGAATTTCTAAGCTCTGGTTTTGGGTAGTTTGGTCTGTTGTCGAAACCCGGCAGTAAGCAAAAACACGGGGCATGTGCTAATTCCGTCCGAAAGTAATGTACGAATTATAGCATGTGTCCGAAATACAATCAGCCTACTTTTGTACAACCCTAAAAAGGCATGTCCGAAACTGTTCGCTTTCGGACAACCAGCTTAAACATGCCCGTGACCTGTTGGGCAAGGGCGAAAGCCCAGCGGCGGTCGCCAAATTGCTCAACATCTGTCGTGCAAC
>JAYVGW010000298.1:0-3943 GCA_043771735.1 Methyloglobulus sp. | reverse complement strand
CGGCGAGGTCTTCCAGAAAATGCACCACATCTTCAGGCTGTTCCGCCATTTTTGTGGCTAAGGAGAGTTCGGCATAATTCTTGTAGCCCAACAACTGGGCTTTTTCATGGCGTAATGCCAAGATTTTCTCCATGATTTCAGTGTTGTCCCATTGCCCCGCATTAGGCCCTAGTTCAGATGCCCGTGTCGAATAGGCTTCATACAGTTCTTGCCGCAATTCCCGGTTATCGGCATAAGTCATCACCGCATGATAGGAAGGAAATTGCAGGGTAAGCATCCAGCCGGTTTTTTCGTCCTGTTCCGCCGTTTGCTTGGCCTGGGCGAGTGCGGAAGCGGGTAGGCCTGCCAGGTCGGCTTCATTCGTGATCAGTTTGCTCCAGGCATTGGTGGCATCCAGGACATTTTCTTCGTAATTGCTGGCAAGTTTGGAGAGTTCCTGGCTGATTTCTTTGTAACGCTGTTTCTTTTCGTTATCCAGGGCAATACCGGACAGCTTGAAATCCCTCAAGGCATTGCTGATGATTTTCTGCTGGGCAACCGATAGCGTTGAATATTCCGGGCTTTCGGCAATAAAGCGGTAAGCCTTATATAACGCTTCATTTTGTCCCATCTCCGTCGAATAAGCGCTTAGTTTGGGCAAACAGGCGTTATAAGCATCCCTTAGTGCGTCGTTGTTTACCACCGAGTTTAAATGGCTAACGGGTGACCAAGCCTTCCCCAGCTTATCGTCCGCATTTTCCAATGGCTCAATTAGGTTCTCCCAAGTGTAGTTTTTGGTGGCCTGTAAGTGTGTTTCCACCGTTGCACGGGCTTCAGCCAAAAGTTGGTCGATGGCAGGTTCAACGTGTTCGGGCTTTATTTGGGAAAATAAGGGCAATACGGTATTGGCTAATAGCGGGTTGTTCATGATTAAACGCCTAGTAAAAAGAGGTTAGCAATGCAAAACCGATAAGTTACAGCTAGTGGGGTATCAGCAATGTCCCACGTAAGGATAACAGTCAGAAAATATCGAGCAAGTCGTTACCGATGAACCATTGGAAATGGAACGCCTACATAAGATAGAAAGGCTTAGATTACGATGGCGACTATGCGTTTTTGTTAACGGTGTCGAAAAAAAGTCCAGTTTTGGAGGCCATATCGTGCCAGCTACGTTGCTTTTTATCGACAAGTACCCACAGAAAACCTAAACCTAAAAAAATCCAAGAGAATAAGGCGGCTGTGAATCGAATGAAGGCTTGCTGCCAGCTTATCAATGCATGTTGATCATTTAAAACCCTTATTTTCCAAGCCCTTAAGCCCAGTGTTTGGCCGCCATGCGTCCAAAACCAGCCATAAAAACAGAAGCTGACAGCTAGCAGATAGACGGAATAAAAAACTTGATGGTTGCTAAACGCCTTGCCATCATTAAAAGGGAGTATCAGTGCGGTTGCTAAAAATAATACCGCGACCAAGAGCAAAAAATCGTAAATAATGACAGCCAGGACACGCAAAAAACCAGGTTTAGCCATCAGAAATAAAAGGATCCTAGCAAGGGGCAAGCTTGCCGATTTTCAGGTTTACAGTTTAAATAATGCCAGTTTCTGGCCAAAATACATGCACATAGCCATCAGACCGCCCAGCATCAACAGGGAAAAAAAGAACGGTGGCCTATGCAGCAGCAGAATAGAAAAATCAGCTATAAACAGGCTGGCTAAGAAGGGTTGGTCAACCAAAGCGGTGAGAATTTTTTTGCAGATTGCAGTCCAGTTATTCATGTCGGCGTTGAGTTTAGTGTGGATAAAAGGCTGTTCCGTCTTTATGGTCATAAACAAACAGCCAAATGTTTGTTAGAATCAGCAACGTGATTTTACTATATTCAAAAGATTTATGTAAAAGAAAACCATCAGTTGATTGGGTCTAGCGCCATCAAAATGATATGATTATCCATAATAAAAATAATACCAGGGACAAAAAATCATTTTAAACTTCTTTAAAAAAATTATTGGCAGCAATAAGGTCAAAGGCGAATCTTTGCCAGCAAAAGTCAGGCTGTACCAGCGATCTGAGCATAATATTTCGCGCACTCAAATAAGCGACAATGCTTTGAAGGTATTGTACAAGCTGAAAAAGGAAGGCTTTGATGCTTACTTGGTTGGTGGTTGCGTACGTGACTTATTGCTAGGGCGTGAGCCAAAAGACTTTGATGTGGTGACCAATGCCGATCCTGAAGAAATAAGAAAAATTTTCCGAAATTGCCGTTTAATAGGCCGAAGATTCCGCCTCGCCCATGTGCATTTCGGCAGGGAAGTGATAGAAGTTGCGACTTTTCGTGGTGAAGGGGCGGAGCAAAACGACAAGCAAGTGCTCAATAAGGAAGGGCGGTTGCTCAGGGATAATGTCTACGGTACGATAGAAGAAGACGTTTGGCGCAGGGATTTTACCGTCAACGCATTGTATTACAACATTAAAGATTATTCTGTCGTCGATTATGTCGGCGGAATGGAAGACCATAAAGTAGGCACATTAAGGCTTATCGGCGATCCTGAGACCCGCTTTAGGGAAGACCCGGTGCGAATGTTACGGGCCGTGCGTTTTGCCGCTAAACTAGGCTTTAAACTCCATCCCGATTGTCAAAAAGCGATCCATACGACCTCGGCATTATTGGAAAGCATTCCTTCGGCGCGTCTGTATGATGAGGTTTTAAAGTTATTTTTGGCAGGGAATGCGCTGCAAACTTTTGAAATGCTAAGGCAGTATGGGTTATTTCAAGTCTTGTTTCCAGCGACAGAAAACAGCCTGTCGTTTGAGGAAGAAGGCTTCCCAAAGCTGTTTTTAATCAAGGCGCTGCAAAACTCTGATAATAGGATTGCCGAAGGCAAAACCGTGACGGCTTACTTCCTGTTAGCGGCTTTTATGTGGGAGCCGGTACAGATGCTTGCCAAGGAACTGCTTAAAAAGGGCAGCGATGAATACATGGCTTATCAGGATGCCGCCAATGAAGCGATTTCCAGACAGATAAGGGTAACGGCAATGCCCAGGCATATCACGACCGCAATGCGCGAAGTCTGGAGTTTACAGCCTAAGTTTAATGCGCGTGTGGGCGCAAAACCCAGCCGTCTGCTGACTCATCCACGCTTTAGGGCAGGATACGATTTCTTGCTGTTACGTGCTGAAACTGGCGGGGCGGATCCTGAATTGGCAGAATGGTGGACGCATTATCAAAACGCCAACGAAAACGAGCAACGAAAAATGACCCAGCCAGTGCGGAATGGTCAAAATAAAAAAAACGGCTTGAAAAGAAATTACCGCAGACCCAGCCAAAACAAGCCCAAACCAGCAGAGTGATAAGACTGTTAGCAGACTGTGCTTGATATGAATGACGTTGCTCTAAACACACTTACCGCTTATATCGGGTTGGGCAGCAATCTTGAATCGCCTATTGCCCAACTTAAATCCGCACGTTTGGCGATTAACGCATTGGATGATGTCAAAGAATTGGCATTCTCAAACCTGTATGCCAGTTCACCAATGGGTCCACAAGATCAGCCCGATTACGTAAATGCCGTGATGTCCGTGGCAACCAGTCTTTCTCCTTTGGATTTACTACACGCCCTGCAAGCAATTGAGCTGGAACACGGGCGGGTGCGGGGTGTCCAACGCTGGGGTGCGAGGACGTTGGATTTGGATGTGTTGCTGTACGGCGACCATCAAATTGCGTCACCCGAATTGATTGTGCCGCATAAAGGCATTGCAGAACGGGCTTTTGTTCTGTACCCCCTGTCTGAATGTACGCCAGATTTGCTTATCCCAGGCAAAGGCAAGCTTTCCGACTTGCTAGATCAGTGTCCACCCGCAGGTTTAAGGCGATTAAACGAATATGAATCAGTTAGTTGATAAACCACTATCGATCAACGACATCTGGGCGATGAAACGCAGCGGAGAAAAAATTACCTGCCTGACCGCT
>JAYVGW010000297.1:0-4388 GCA_043771735.1 Methyloglobulus sp. | reverse complement strand
CCTGTGTAAGATGTCCCGTCTTTGCACAATCCGGTGGCAATTCCATCGGCTGGCACTACTGCTGGGGTTGTGGCAGGTGTTGCCACAGCAGGTGCTGCTGCGCCAGTAGCTGGGGCTTGCTTGTCGGCGTACCATTCCTTGATGCCTTTATGCCCCCTGCAAGCGCCCCTTTTGGAAGCGCCGGTGTAAACTGTGCCATCTTTACATAAACCAGTAGCAGTGCCGTCTGTTGCCGCTGCCGGTGTAGCTGCGGCGGGTGCAGCAACAGGTGCGGCTGCGCCCGTCGCTGGGGCTTGTTTGTCGGCATACCATTCTTTTATACCTTTATGCCCCCTACACGCGCCTTTTTTGGATGTGCCTGTGTAAGTCGTACCGTCCTTACACAAGCCGGTAGCAGGGCCGCTGGCAGTTGCCGCTGAAGCAGGCGCTGCGGCTGCCGCAGGTGCTGGGCTAGCCGTTGCCGCGTCGGCTTTGTCGCCAAACCATTCCTTGACACCCTTATGTCCACGGCAAGCACCTTTTTTTGAGGTTCCCGTGTAGGAAGTCCCATCTTTACACAAACCCGTTACGGCAGTCCCCGATTCGGCAAAAGCGCCGGTACAGAAAAAACAGATTATACTTACCACAAACAGCGATTGAATTTTCATTAGTGTTTTCCTCATGGTTGGTTTAGACCTAGTGATTGTAATACTTGCTGCATGAAACTGCGCCACTGTGGATATAGATGATGGGTAGGTAATGGCACTCTGCATTGATTATAACCTTGGTGAATAATTTTTATCCAATCCTAACAAAAAATACCCAGATAAAATTGCCTTTAAGCGCCATCTGATTAGGGAGAACGCCCAGTTAAAGCGGCTTTTCCACCAAAACTATAGGCCAAAACCTTCAAATATGCTTCGGCAGTATGCCTTTTTAACCTGAATTAAAGCTGAATACCGATTATGTTTTTTTATTCCCTGCCTATTTTCTTTAATGACATCCAGTTAGCCAGCCCGATTGAATGCCTGCTTATGGCGGTTGCGGTTTTCGTAGCGCTCTATGTCAGTGCGCCGCCACCTGAACAGGGCTGGCGGCAACAGCCTTTTGATAGTTTCCTACTGACATCTTGGCTAGGCGGCGTTTCCCTTTATTGGGTGTTTTGGCCGTTTTTTATATTTTTAAATTCGGGCTTATTTACCGCCGATTTAATGGCCAAAACGGGAGCCATAACCGTTTCCAGTTGGGACGAAATACATTTTATCCTGCTCTTGACCGTCGCTTGGTGGGCGACTAGCGTATGGCGCTGTTCAGGCAACACGCAAGCGCGAATTTGGGCGGCCTTAGCCCGATTTGCCACGCTTGCCGTGTTTGTTGAATATGCGCTTAAGCTGCTGATTCGTATTGATTATCCGCGCATATTTTTTAATTGCGAAGATATAATGCTGGATTATGGCAGTTGCTTTTGATGCTTAACTTTGGGCGGCATCAAAAAAATCGACCTTGCCCGTTTCAATATCGTACATCCCGCCAACGATGGCAATCTCTCCCGCTTGCTCCATTGCAGCCAACAAGCCGCTCTGTTGCCTGATCTGTTCAACGGCCAACTGGACATTTTTATTGGCCACTTTTTGGATCAGTTCGTCCTTATCAATCCCGTTATCCGCAGGCATTTCTGCGTGGACACACGCAATCGCCGGTTTGATTTTGGCCAACAACCCTGTCAAATGATCGAGCTTGGCATCGGCACACGCGCCTTTGATTGCTCCGCAATGGGTATGGCCCAGTACGACGATAAGCTTTGAACCCGCCAGCTTACAGGCGAATTCCATGCTGCCCAGGAAGTCGTCATTGACGATGTTGCCCGCTATCCTGGCACTAAAGACATCGCCCAGGCCCAGGTCGAATATCAGTTCGACGGAAGTGCGTGAATCCATGCAGCTTAAGATAATCGCAATGGGAAACTGGCCATCGCTGGTATCGTTGACCTGTTCCAGCAAGTTACGGTTGGATTTTAGATTGTAAACAAACCGTTCGTTGCCTTCCTTGAGCAAGGCCAACACCTTATCCGGGGTTAAAGATTGTTGCGATTCGTAAGTTTGGGTGCGTGCATTCTCAACTGGGGGCAGCGAACCAAAACCACGGACATTTTCAAGGATAAGCTTGATGTGTTTATGGTGGGCTTCGGTTTTGAAATTCTGGATAATTTCATAAATATCATAGTCAACATATTTTGACCGGGTGGCATCAATAACCACCTCGCTATGGGCTGGCAGGGCTTCCAAAGTCTGCTGGAGGTTGGCGCGGTTCAAAAAAGAAACATGTTCCGACAAGCGGATGACATGTTTATTGCCGATCTGGGTTTCCTTAAAGTAATAAGCGCTTTTATAGTTTTCCAGCAAGATCGAAAACAGGGCAATCGTAAGACCGATCAGGATACCAAAAAGGATATTGGTGAACACCAAGCCCAAAACTGTGGCACAAAAAGGGATAAAATGATACCAACCCGATTGGTATAACGTCTTGAATGTCTCTGGCTTAACCAACTTATAACCGACCACCAATAAGATCGCCGCCAAACTTGCCAGCGGGATTTTATTGATGAGGGTTGGGATTAAAAATACCGCCAATACCAGGAGCAAACCATTGACAATACTTGCCGCTTTAGTTTTCGCGCCAGATTGGACGTTAATGGAACTGCGGACGATAACCTGCGTTAACGGCAAGCCGCCCAATAAACCTGAGCTGATGTTGCCGATTCCTTGGGCAATCAACTCGCGGTTGGGCGGTGTAATCCGTTTATAAGGGTCGAGTTTATCGACAGCTTCTACGGATAATAAGGTTTCCAAGCTAGCGACCACCGCCAAGGTCAGCGCCGCCCAATAAATTTCGGGATTTGCGGCTTGAGTAAAATCGGGGAAATGTAATTGCTGCATAAGCCCTGTCATATCTTGCACCAGCGGAATCATCACCAAGTGCGTTTCTTGCAAAGCAAAATCGGGATGCGCGTTTCGTAAAATTTCATTAATCAAAATACCCAAGGCAACCACCACTAACGGCGCTGGCAGCAAATGCGAAAAACGCCGTTTCTGCATGGGCGGCAACTCCCACAACAACAATACCAATAGCGAGGCTAGGGCAATCAAGATAGCGCCAGGTTGGACTTGACCCAGCATATAGAACAATTCGGTCAATGAGGTATAGCTGTCTAATTGGCTAAATGAAAAGTCCCCTTCGTAATCGCGGTCATAACCTACCGCATGGGGTATTTGCTTGAGGAAAATAATAATGCCTATCCCGCTCAACATGCCGTTGACGACCGAAGACGGGAAATAATAGGCAATTAGCCCAGCCCTCACCAAGCCCATCACTATTTGCAACAAACCCGCAACAATGGCGGCCAATAAAAATCCACCAAAGCCTAATTTTTCTATGGTGGGCAAAATAATCAGGGCAAGGCCAGCCGCCGTCCCGCTAATACCCAACGCGGAACCACTCAGCGGCGCAACCACCAAGCCGCCAACAATGCCCGTTATCAGCCCAGAAAACAACGGCGCGCCGGATGCCAGGGCAATCCCCAACGACAAAGGCACTGACACCAAAAATACCGCTATACCGGCCGGAATGTCGTCCTTGAGATTGGCAAAAAATGAAAAATTATCGTCTTGTTGGTCTGGCATCTGAATTCCAGGCATAGATACAAATTCCTATCAATAATTAAGCTGAGATCATCATAGCCAGTTATACCAATCCCCCCTATTTTCGCTCGTTTAGGGCATAGCTATCTACCCAAGTTCATCCCCGTCTCCTTTGAGGGAGAAGATTGGGATGAGGGGATTTAAATAAAAATACACTGGGACTTGCTAGCTATTTTATAGAAGGATTGCCTTGCAAAGTAGTTCAATAAACCACTAATTGGCAGGATTGAAGTTTTTTATGGCAAAAAACGCAGAAAAATCGAAGCGCCGCCGGACCAAATGTTGTGGCGATTTCCATACGCCCGATAGCTTGAAAAAAGCCAGGGAAAATCTGCCCCAATACGATACCAGCAGCGATACAGAGCAGCACCCAAACCGTTAAGCACCGTTCAAAAAAGCCTATGGCAGGCGGCTTACCGCTCATGGCTGGCTGCCAATCTCATTCAATGCCTTTGTAATGTCGGCACTATTCATGTCTTCCAGCGGCAAAGCCAGCATTTTGCGTATCCTGACGGACAGCGCATCATAAGTGGCTTGGAATGCGTTGGCTATTTCTGCATCAGTTCCGGTGACGTGGGCGGGGTCAGGTAAGCCCCAGTGCGCCCTGATTGTGCTGTTAAGAAACACTGGGCACACTTCCCCCGCCGCTTGGTCGCATACCGTAATGGCAATATCAATGCCCTTGCCATCGAATTCATCCCAGGATTGGCT
>JAYVGW010000296.1:0-5341 GCA_043771735.1 Methyloglobulus sp. | reverse complement strand
ACTATTCAACGGCAGTCCCAATATTATTCTACAATAACTTGAAATAATAAATATATTCTGTAGAATATGTTCATGTTAATGAAAGGAGTGGCTATGTTTACTGTTTCCCCTGCTGCACAAGCCTCCACTCGGTCAAGGGTGTTAAGCCAGGCCGTGATTGAAGCGGCAAAGAGGATGAAAGTCGGCCCGACTGACCTCGGCTTGATTGTCGGTTTCAGCCAACCCACGGCCTCACGCCTGCTTCGTGAAAAATTTTCCATTCCTGAAGGCGGTAAGGAATGGGAGTTGTCTGCCCATTTTATAAGGCTTTATCGCTCATTATCGGCAATGGTGGGCGGTGATGATGCGCTCGTTGAGAGTTGGATTAAATCGCCTAACAAAGCCTTTGGCCAACAAATTCCACTCGACTATATCAAGCGGGTAGATGGCCTTATCCATGCCTGCAACTATTTGGACGCACACCGCGCTACAGTCTGAGGCTAAGCCTTGGGTTGGCGCCGGATGGCGTGCCGTAGAGGCGCAGCATAAAAATGCCACCCTGTCGCTTGCCCATGGGAACCTGGGCGACCAAGCTACCCTAGAGAACATCCTTGATGAAATAAAGCCGATCCTTCCCCGAGAAGCGGAAGGATTGCATTGGCTACTCTTTACCCCATTTAGGTATCCACCCAGAAAGGGCGGTTCCCGCTTTCGGGCAGAAGGGGAGCCTGGGGTGTTCTATGGGGCAGAGGATTGTAAGACCGCCTGTGCCGAAGCGGGGTATTGGCGCTGGCGATTTTGGATGGACAGCGACGGCTTACGGGGACAGTCAAAGACGCTTCAGCTCACGTTATTTGAATTTCATGCCCAAACAGTGCGAGGAGTTGACTTATCAGCGCCACCTTTTTCCGCTAATCGTGATGAATGGATGCAGCCATTGGATTATAGCCGCACGCAAGGGTTGGCAGAGCAGGCTCGCCTAGCCAATATTGAGCTGATTCGATACGAGTCTGTACGCAATGGTGGCGGTATCTGTCTTGCAATCCTCTCACCCTATATGTTTAGGGGTATCGATGCTTACAGAAACAACCAGCAAACGTGGAACCTCCATATTGAACCACCCGCCAAAATCACTTGGCAGCGTGAGCTAAGGGGTGATGGGTTTTCCTTTGAATTTGAATAAACGGATTTATGGCTTTTTGCATTATGGCATTTCAGTCTTTAGGTGTTTTTAGGATAATGAGAGCTATAAAAATAACAATAAACTGGAGATTGGTATGACTGAAGTATTGTTTACCGCAACGCTTGAAACCATAGGCCGAGTAGCGACTATCACCTTAAAAGCCGAATGTTCATTGGCATGAAGTTGGTATCGTGGTCCAATGCGCTATTGAACTTGTAGACACCATTCTTCAGACAAGGTAAATCTATGCCCCCTGGTTTTTCCAAGCAACTCTTGCTCATCAGCCAGTTTGAACTCAAACGGGGCTTTGCGACGCGTAAAGGCTTGTTGTCAGTGGTGACCTTTGGGATTGTTTGGTATTTTGTCCTGCTGTATCCACTCCGGTTTGTTGCCGACCTGTTGGTGCAAGGAAAAGGCCTACAGCACAATTCCGACCTTTTGGACTTTATCGGCTTTGGCTCATTGCAGTATTGGCCCATCCCTGAATTCGGCGTGTATTGGCAATTTGCCCTGCTTATCTTCCCGATGTTGAGCATTACGGTGGCTGCCGACCAAACCAGTTCTGACCGTGAGCGCGGCACCTTACGTTTTATCGTGTTGCGTAGCAGCCGTGACAGCCTGTTCTTTGGCCGGTTTGCAGGCGCAATGGCAGTCCAGGCGCTATTAATCTGTGTAACCGCAATCAGTGTCCTTGTCTTGGTTCTCTATCGTGATGTCTCCCTGTTTATTCCAGCATTGCCAGACTTGGCCGTCATTATTGTGAATGTAACCCTAGCGGTTCTCCCATTTACCGCCATGATGGCGGCCTTATCCGCCAAGGTTAAATCGGCCCGACAAGCGACCCTCTGGGCGATCCTGATCTGGACGTTCCTGGCTGGCATCATCAGCGGCTTTGCTTATTATTTGCCCGCACTCGATTTCTTTAAAATGCTCATCCCAGGTTATCAATTATCTGACCTGTCGCAACTTTCAGAATGGCAAACGCTACAACTGGCCTATATACCACTCTTACAAAGCCTTGTGTTGCTGGCCTTGGGGCGTTGCATCATGGCGAGACAAGCCTTATGAAGACCCCGATCATTGAATGCCGCCAGCTAAGCCACGTTTATTCGGGAAAACCTGCACTGGCCGATGTCACAATTACGTTGGCTGCGGGTGAGCCGATTGGTCTGGTCGGCCCCAATGGGGCGGGGAAGACCACCTTGCTCAATATCCTGTCTGGCTTTTTGCGACCCACTACTGGTAATGTTAAATTATTTGGTTATCCACCCGGCTCATCCGAACTCATCGGAAAAATTTCGGCATTGCCGCAGGACGCACGCTTAGACCCCAGTTTTACCATAACCGAACAACTGGTCTTTTATGGCCGTTTACAGGGCATGACCAAACCAAAGGCAATCTTGGAAGCCAGTCGGGTTTTAGAAGCCGTCTCATTGGCAGAAGCTGCCAAAGAAAAACCGACGGCACTTAGTCATGGCATGGCTAAACGGGTAGCGATTGCACAGGCACTGTTCGGTAAACCGGAGTTGATATTGTTGGATGAACCCACCGCCGGGCTTGACCCCGTTAATGTCCGCACAATCCGGACAATTATTGCCGAACAATCGGCAGAAACCACTTTTGTCATTAGCTCCCACGATTTGGCAGAGCTTTACCGGCAATGCCGACGGATATTACTGCTGGAAAAGGGTGTCATGCAGCCTGAGACTATTGGTTTTAATGAGCAACTTACTGGCAACCGTTTCATTACCCTGCAAATGGAAGACTGCCCTGCACAGGAAGTGATGGCTAAACTCCTGGCGTTGGAAGGTGTTGTAAAGGTCACCAACCCCCAAAAGAATGAATTTATCGTGGAATATAATCACAACCTTCAACCCAGTATGGATCAGCAACTGATGCAGTGCATTAGCGCAAACCATTGGCAATACCGGCAATTGAGCCACGGCAAGACGTTGGAAGAAAAACTGTTCTTTAGCGACTAGGGGTATTTATTTCATGCCGGGGCAAGTTGAATCGAGACGATTACATGAAAGTGGATAAAATAGTGTCCTGTCTGAAAAAACCATTTTTGAAGTGGCATCAAGTTAGTTTATGGGGTTAAAAGCAGAAAAATTGGCTGAAATTGAATCTGTTACGTTAGGGCATTACAACCAGAATGCCGAAGCGTTTTGGCATGGCACCAAAGACCATGATGTCACCCAAAACTATGCGGCATTTTTGGCACCGTTCCCCAAGGACAAAAAGCTTGATATCTTAGACTTTGGCTGCGGACCTGGCAGGGACATTAACTATTTTCAATCGCTCGGCCACAGACCCGTCGGCCTGGATGGCAGTGAAGTGTTTTGCGGGATGGCCCGCCAGTACACAGGTTGCCGGATTCTCCAGCAGACGTTCCTTAAACTGGATTTACCCGACCATTCTTTCGATGGCATCTTTGCCAACGCCGCCCTGTTCCATGTTCCCAGCCAGGAGTTGCCAAGGGTACTTGACGATTTGCACACGGCATTGAGGCCGGGCGGAATCTTATTCCAGTCCAACCCACGGGGTGATGGTGAAGGCTGGGCAGGCCAACGGTACGGCCATTACTTTCAGTTTGAAGCCAGCAAGCGATTCCTGGAGGAAGCGGGTTTTGAAGTGCTTGACCATTTTTACCGACCTTTGGGCAAACCCAGCCATGAACAGCCGTGGTTGGCTATTGTGGCCACGAAGCCGTTGTATTGACCAATATTTTGATAAACAACTGAAACAGTTATTATTTAAGCCGAGGTAAAAATGATGAAAACATCTTTTTTGATATTAGTTATAGGCTCTTCCTTAAGCTTTTCCGCCACTGCAGCCAGTTCTTATACCGTTGACCCCAGGCACACCTTCCCCAGTTTTGAGATCAGCCATCTTGGCTTTTCAATCCAGCGCGGGCGTTTTGACCGGACTAGCGGTAAGGTTACTCTTGACCCTGACAAGGGTACGGGAAGCATCAATATAGCTGTCGAGACAGCCTCGATCAGCACTGGGCTTGCCGAACTGGAAAAGCATCTTCGCGGAGAGGATTTCCTTGACGCAGATCGTTATCCACAAATAACCTTTGTATCGGACAAGCTCACCTTTAACAAAGACCAGCTAATAGCCGCAGACGGCATAATGACATTGCACGGCATCTCCAAACCCATGCATCTGGCTATCGACCATTTTTATTGCGGCATGAACCTGATCGCCATGAAAAACACCTGCGGGGTCAATGCCACTACCACGATCAAGCGCTCCGATTTTAGCGTCGACAAATATGTGCCAAAGGTAGGTGATGAGGTCAAGATTGTTATTCAAGTCGAAGCTACCAAAGATTGATAAGGCTATCCAACTGCCCGTCGCTGTCGATGACCACAGCATTGGGTGCGCCGACATTGAGCAGGTAAATGTTATTGTTGCCCCCGGTCAGGCGGGACTCCGCATTGAGCTAGAGGACCAGGTTATTGTCGCCTGTGGCCATGTTCACAAGCGCCCGATTACCGACAGCGGTGTTGTGGTTGCCGGCATATCTTCACCGACAAGGCCAGCGGCGCAAACAAAAAGTGGCCAGCACTGACGTGCTGCCTTGCATCATTGAGGGCAGGGGGGATGCCATCCTGCCCGCTGACCGAAGCCATCGACACGCAAACCGCAGCGGGGAGGCTACTTGGCCACATGTTGGCGGTTCTGGCATATCATTTTGTCTAGTCAGCAGACTAAAAACTATCCGGAACAGGATTTCATGTAAAATCGTCCCCAAAATCAAAGTCACCGTCGGTCATCAACATGACAAAAGAGTACAAAATACAGTTCGCTGTACCTGCCGACTATAATCCGGCAAGCCTGTTCAATAAGATGCCAAGCCCTATCCACAGGCAGACAATGAGCGAAATTTTCAATTACAGAATCGAAAAGGACGGATTCTATTTTGTGGACTCATCAGTTGATACCGCCTTGGCCTCGTTAGCGTTTCGGCTATTCGTCGATGAAGCATTGAAGTTCGGCAACTCAATCGAAATCAATAAACTGTAGGAATTTCTAGTGTTGTTTACAGTATTCAAGAGAATACTTCCTATCAACCTAGGGGGCGTTCTCATTTAAGCCAAATCAAAATGCTGGCTAGGCTGAGCAGGGTCATATAATTAACCGCCAACCGCTCGTAGCGAGTGGCGACGC
>JAYVGW010000295.1:0-3573 GCA_043771735.1 Methyloglobulus sp. | reverse complement strand
CTTATGGGCGTTTCTTCCAGTTTGGTCAAGGCTTGGCTACTGTCGCCCTGCCGGTAAGCGGCCAATGCGGCGTTAAAGCTGGGGCTTGCACCCGCTGGCGTGCCTTGCCGGTCGTCAATAATGGGCGGGTAGTACAGCATCCATTGCACGGCATCTTCGGGTGTTATCTTGAGCGCTTGCACCCGTGGCGGACGGTTGCCTTCGGCTATGCCTTTAAAACCTTTGTTTATGGTGATTTTACCGGCGCTGTTTTCGCCCAAAACCTGACCGTCAAACACGGAGATTTCCGCTTGTTTGCTGGACACCGTCACCATAAATTCGGTGCCTTTATGCACGGCATTGATAAACGGGGTGTGGATTTCCAAGCGTTGGGACTCGCGGCTCCTGGAAAAAAGGTTGCCTTCCAGCAAGTTTATGAACCAGGATGAGACAGTTTCCTGCGGCACTGGCGCTGCAAAAGACATCGTGGTGTTTTGGTCTACGGTCAGGACTGTACCGCTGTTTAAGTTTAATGTCGCACGGCTCCACCGTAAGGTACGTAGCGTGTCACCAGGGCAAAGCGAATCGTCCCTATGGATGCTTTGCCAAAACAGTTTTCCATAAACCTTCACATCCACCCTGCCCTGTGCCGAAGCCACTTTAGCTATCGGTTTTTGGCAAGCGGGGGCGGCTTGGATAGCATGTGGGGCTATAAAAGCAACGGTTAAGGCAAAATGGGCAATCGTTTTAGTACGCATATTATTTTTATAATCGCCTTCGGGTTATTAAACGAGGGGCGGCTGTTCCGCAGCGTATCCCCATTATAAAACCGACCACTAAGCACCGGTTTTCCCTGCATATTCCTGGCATTATCTTAGGCAACCTCTAAAAATTCAAAAACCCCTTCTCCTGTTGGGATGCCTACATGGATGTAGGTAGTAGGGCAACGCAGGAGCAGTTGCCGAGAAGGCTGGGATGAGGGCTTTAAAATCAAGTAGTTATTCCCCTCACCCTAGCCCTCTCCCAGAGGGAGAGGGGATTATTAGAGACTCCCTTGTTACATGCTGTAACGATAAGCACCAGTAGAATAAAGTTTCACTTCAGTTTTCCTGTACAGGATTGAATCACGTTCAATAATTTGACGCAATAGACTGTGTAATATTACCTACATCTATAATTGTGGCATGTTCTTTGCTGTTATTGTCTGGCGGGGTATCTGATGGTGCCCGCAATTGATTTCGCAAATAGCTTATGTAGAACAACGTCGGCCCGTCGTCTGGGTACAGCTTATTGATCGCAATAAACTCATCCAAAGCCCGCTGCCATTGGTGGTCTTTAAATAAGGCCAGCGCCTTGGAAAACGACGTTGACAGGTGTTGCCAATGCGGCTGTGTCCGATTAATTTCTTTGGTAAGCCCAACCAGTTCAAATATTGTCACCGTGATGGTTTTGCCTTTCAACAAAAACGTGCCCAACTCCCGGCTACTAAATTCCGCTAACCCTTCTATGACCTGCGCTGAAACCAGGATATGCGTGCCTAACAGCTTATTTAAGCCTTCAATCCGTGTTGCGGTGTTGACGGTGTCGCCAACGGCACGGTATTCATAGTGTTCTACGGAACCGACATTGCCCAAGCGCATTTCACCGTAATGCAGGCCCATTCGGGTCGCCAAATAATACTCGCTGGCGGCATTAAATTGAGCTATGGCTGATTTAATTTCCAGGGCGGCATGGCAGGCATCAAGCCTGGGCTTAATGTCAATTTTTTTTGTCGCCCAAATCGCCAGCATGGCATCGCCGATAACGTCGGAAATTAGCCCGCGCCGATTTTTTACCCCTGGGAAGATGGCTGCATAATAATCGTTCATCAGTTTATTAAGTTGCATGGGATTGATGATTTCTGACAAGGACGTATATTGCCCTGCATCGGTTGCCATACAAACGCCGTGCATCAAAATTCCATACTGGTTCATGGCGTTAGGGTTGCGGGTGTTTCTGGCAAAAACTTCTTTGGGCAAGTAACGCTCGGATACTTGCCTGACTTTTCTAAAATAGTCCGCAGATTGCCACAACAAAACAATAACCGCCTGAAGCATGGGAATAGCCAACGGGATCCAGACATTATCAGCCGCAAACAAAAAACTGCTGAATGCGATATAGCCAGCGGTCATCAGCAATGCCAGTATCATTGAGCGCTTGTAGGAGAAAAACACAAAAACGGCGCTTAACAACACCCCCCAAGCCAGTACCAGGAGGTTTTGGTTGATTTGTGGCATAGGCTTTAGCCAGGATTGGTGTATCACATTGGCTATTGCTGTCGCTGCAATTTCGATGGGGCTGATAACCTTGCCGCTGTCTTCTGAAAATGCGGTGTAAAAGCCTTGGCGTTTTTCCGGCTCGAGGTCTCCCGAATAACCAACCAAAACAATTTTGTCTTTGAACAGCTTTGGGTTCAGGACAGATGTCATTGCCGCCTGGTAAAATGGCACAGTGGTGATAGCGCCGACATCACCGTAGTAATTCAAATAAAGTTTTTCGTCACTTTTCAACAAGGCCAACCAAGATTGCAATAGCTGCTTCGCTTTTTGCGAATAATCCGCATCGTCTATGTATTCTGCCAATTGGTCTAAGGTCTCAGGATCTTTGGTCAATACGGATTGAATATCTTGAAATATCTGTATAGACCTGAACTTTCTGGTGAGTTGTCCAAACCTTTCAGGAAGTTCAGCGCGAAGCCCCGGGTCAAGCTGGTCAAGCAGCCCCAATATTTCGGGGTAGGCTTTTTTAATGATGTAGTACTGAAAAATACTGATCGGAAAAGTGGGAATATCCCCGGCGCTGTGCTTGTAAGTCCAAAATTCTTTTACGGTTGAGGAGGTTTTGGGAATCGGAAACGGCGCTGCGCCTAATGCGGCATGATTTAACAGCGGGATCGGCTCGATAACCGCTTCATAGCGGATTCCATCTAATGATGAAAGAGCCGGAACCGTGTGTTGCTTTAGGTAGTTACTGAGAATTACATTTCTGTTTGCAGCCATTGCAACTGCAAGCGCTTGGTCATCTTCCGGCTTACGCTCTTCACCAAAATGGATATTGAAAGCAATTAAGGCGGGCTCTTGTTGATTTATTTTATCAATAAGCTGGGCATAAAACGTACGCGGCCACTGCTCTGGGTCATCCGGCAAGTGCAGGATTTCCGCAGAAGCCTGGTCAATTGACACGATGATGACCTCCGCTGGCGGCGGCAAGGCTCCCCTGATCTTGAAAAGCCAGTCCAGGCCGACTTCCTCTTCAAAATGGAAACCCGCCCTTGTTTGGCAAAACAATAACCCTGCGACACCAATCAATAATACCGAAACACAGATTTTTATAATTTTTATTACGGCATTCATGCCCATTAACGCCAAATTGATTCTGATTAACTCAACAGGTGCTTTCCCTAAACTCGGTTTTCAATTGGATAGTATAATCCAATCATAGGGATAGCGGGTAATCTTAAGCAACTCTGAATAAGTCCTTCGACAATCTCAGGACAAACGGTAACGTGTTGATTCCGTTCGTGGTGAACCTGCACCACGGGCACTTCCTTCGGTC
>JAYVGW010000294.1:0-2658 GCA_043771735.1 Methyloglobulus sp. | reverse complement strand
GTGTCATGGCACATTCCGATCCAGCTGTCTTGGAAGCCTGGCTGGATGGGCAGGGTATCAAGGCTCCGCGCCACCGGAAAACCATTACCGAAGGGCTGTGAATTATCCACAAGTAGAAAGCGAAGTTAACTGCGGTTAACGGCACGGCAATGCTGTTGGCATACAAACAGCCTAGCGCTAAATCGATTTCCAGCAAGGGATCGGCTTCTAAGGTCCGGGCAAAACGGACGCTGTCATTAAAACTGGCTTTGCCTTCCAGTAAAAAATGTGGCAGACCGCCACGCAAGCGCACAAACGGAATGCTGGCCAATATAACCTGCGCGGCCTGGGTATCTAAGGGCTGGTTATCACGGCCGTAAATGACTTGGCTGTCGATAGTCGGGTAAAAAAATTCCGCCAGACTTTCGTAGCGGTCGGTGACCAGCACATGTGACATACGGTCTTGGGCGCGGCCGTACAAGCTTAAGGCGTAGCCTAAATAATAGCCCATGGTTTTACGGCCGCCGGCTATGGAGACATGCAAGGCGCTTTCGGTATCGCGGGTGAGTTCATTGACTTTTTGGGTGATGAAGTCGGCAGCGGCTTCATTTTCTTCGGGGGTTTTAATGTCCTCTAGCAGTACGCCATTTTTATCGGTAATCACATGAATGTTATCGGCACTGAACTGAATGCCCTGCAAGCCGTAATCCTTGCACAATTGATGGAACTTGCCGGATGTGGCGTGCAGTAATTCTAGCTCTGCCCTGTTTTTGCCGGTAGTGGTGCTGATGAGATGGATTTCAGTCGGAATAAACGGCTGGTCTTGTTGGGTTTGGGAGAGTGCGTATAAGGTTTCGGTGACAATTTGCGGTGACATACCGCTGACGGCCAGTAATATTCTTTTGGGATAATGGTGCGGTAAGTTCATGAAGGCTTCTGGTCTGGGGTAAGAAAGGCGTGCAGTTTAACGGGACTTGGTGGCATTGTCTGTGCTGACAAATTTGTCAGGGTTTAATTTTTAGTGCGGATGCCAGCAGGCATGGGTTTTGGCTTTTTGAAAAACAGCGATACCTGTTTTTCAATTGTTGGCGTAATGGCAAAGTCACGGTAATCGTCGTTTTTCACTACCGCGACAGCCGCCTCTACAATGCTATCGACAACCGCTTCGGCGGCTTTAATGCCGTGTTTATGGCCCCACATAATTAATTCCTGACGGGTCGGAAACGTTTTTCGGCCTAAAAATTTCAAGGCGGGCTTGTCTTCCAGTTGATAGGCTTTAGTACACACCACATCATACGCGGGTGACCATTTTAAGGTGGCAAAATAGCCCGGATCGCTGTAAGTGACGGCAAAGTTTTTAAGGTGGGCATCGCCATCGCCCAGCACCATGCTGAGGGCAATGCGCTGAAACAGCACTATCTTGTCAAGATTATAAAGCTCGGCCGCTTTCATCAAATTCTCATAGCTGCCTTCGTATTTTTGCTCTGAGCGTTTACCCATTAACACCGCCATGTCTTCTACGGCCAAAGACTGCCCCGCCACCCTGTCAAAGCGTGTACTGACCAATAACGACTGGTCATCAGACAGCCAAAAGTCGGCAGTTTCTATACCCGCGTGTTGGGCAATTTTTAAGCACAGGAATTCATTGGCGGCCAGATGGGGGAAATGGTCTTCGCCTTTTTTGACAATAAGCTGGGTGCATTTTAAGGTGCCGCGTTCAGGAACCAGTATTTTAGGCTGAACGCCGGATATGCCCGCGCTGATTAACAGGTATTGCTCAACAAGGTGTGAAAAATAGCTTGAATCGCGGGTTTTTAAAAGTTCCTCCAGGGTTTCGCCAGCGGTGTCATGGGAGATGCGGTCAGGATCGCGAAGCACGAGATTGCCAATCGCATGGGGACCGGCCAGGGATAAAAACAGCATGTCATCAATCGGGTAGTCCTTTCTGAGTGCTTCAACCAAATAGCGCCTGATAAAGCCTTCGGGCAGGTTCATTTCAAAAATACCTGGCAGAATGGGCGATGTGTAGCTTTGCGTTCTCACCGGCATGCCAATCGCCACCTGGTTATGGGCCACAGCGGTTGATTGGTAGGCGAAGGCATAGCCGGATTCACGCGCCAGAATGCCGCATGGGCCGTAAGGATTGGTGACCTGTAGTTTTTTAATGCGCTCAGTCGTCATTGAACATATCGCCCAGTTCTTCAACCGTGGGAAAGCTGAAGACTTCAATGCAAAGCTGGTAACGCAAGACCGCCAGCACTTTTTCAAGTTTGGTGACGCTGCCTGAAAAAGTGCCGTTTTCAATTTGCGAGATGACTTGCCGGGTAACCTGGGCTTTTTGCGCCAGATCATTTTGAGTAAGGCCGGATTTTTTGCGGATAGCCTGTATTTTTAAGCCTAGATTGATCATGCCCTGTAAGCCATACGTAACATTTATGGTGCTAGTATGGCACAGGTAATGTATGGGTTACATTTATTTTGTATCGACGTTAATGAGGTAGCGTTTGGTTTTAATCCCTTCGGAACAGGGAATGGTTTCAGAGAAAAAACCGAAACTTTGATGAACGGGCGCAATGTGTCTGATGTGTCAACACTTTTCCGGACACAAAGTTAAGCCGCTTTAAACTGCCTTTCATAGTCGACTGGCGACAAATAATTATTGGTGGAATGCAAGCGCTC
>JAYVGW010000293.1:0-17547 GCA_043771735.1 Methyloglobulus sp. | reverse complement strand
TGATGCTTGCCAGACCAGAAATGGCCGACAAACGCCAAGTACTGGCTGTAAGGCTTGTCCAGGACGGTATCATCGACGCTCAACGTGCCGCCGTTCAGGCCCAGGTGGGCGGCGGACTCGTTGAACAAGTCCTTGCCGTCATAGGGGTTCTACGCCCAAACCCCGGAAATTTTGGAAGTTCAACATTTACAAAGCCTTATATAATAATAATGATACTGTCATGGGTTAACTAAATGTTATATCGGCCAGCATCGCTTCGAAGTCAATTGTGTTACGGTTGTTTTTAAAGTCATAATGACCCGATAAATGAATGTGTTGCCAAGCCACCGGCGAAATTTTCTGGAGTTGAGCAATTATTTTCTCGTTCCCGGCTGCTTTGTACTTGTCAAGCAACAGCGACAGCATAATCGAATTATAAGCAATTACCACGTTGGCGAGTAACCTGCCGCACTGATTGGTGATGGCGGCTTCCAAATCCGTTCTGCCGATGAGTTGTTTTTTGCCGCTGACTTGGGATGTATACGAGCGCAATTGGTGGTAGGATTCAATGCGGTTTTGCGAACGGTGTACGTCGCGCTCGATCTGAGGATCACGCAAATACTTTAAGGTGTAAATCGCACCAACTTATCGAACTCAAAAATGGCCTTCCGTGTTCGATTTTGCGGGGGTAACGCGCATAACTTTCTGATCAATGTGCTTTGAGTCATTTCCTTAAGGCCCAGCGTGGCGACGATTTGGTCAATGTGGGCTTGATCGGATTCAATCAGGGAACGGTTAATCTGTCCGGCAGGAGGTATCAAAAACTTTTCGTAGTTTGCAATATCATCGGCACAGTATAGGGGGTTGTAAGCCATGGATAGCAAGGCCTCAGGGGTGGCTGGGTACAAACCGTGCTTTTGGTCAAAAGACCCCTAGAAAGTACAAGGTTTAAGCCGCACTTTCTAGTTAAGGTACAAGGTTTAAGCCGCAGGAAGTGAGAAGGTACAAGGTTTAAGCCGCGCATTAACAAAAATATATTGTTTATGCAGTTGATTTTTATATGCAATTAGTGAGTTTTAAATTTGCTAATCTTTTCTTATATTAACCTAATAATTAACCTTGTTTTAGTCATCTTCTTTTGTTGTCAATTCTCAGAATTCTTTAAATTATTCTCATATTTATTATATGGATTCTCATAATTAGTTATATTGCTCAATATAAACAAAAACATAACTAATGAATTTGTTTATAAAGGCTTGGACTAGACGTTCTGTTGCAAAAAACCAGATGTTAACGGGTCTAATGTACGAATGGTTCTAAAACAGAAGCTATCGCCTAAAACTTACCACACTAAGCATAAAAATATTGTTGCAAGATGCGAACAGGAAGAGTATTAAAGACATTGGATTAGAGAACAACTTGTTAAATAATAAACTCAACACTCAACCAGGAGTGACCATATGGCTACTGATATAAAACTAGACGAGGGAAACGGAAACACTTTATTGCTAGAAGCAGATGTCGTTAAAACCACGGGTGCTGACTTTGTTATGGATTCAGCCGCCCGGCGCAGTACAGAAGGAGGCATACGGCGCGCGTTGGTACATGACCAAAGAGATGGTTTGACCATAAACTTCAACGGCGATTACCCTGGTGGGGTAACAATGGTTGGCGTGGCCGAAATTACCCCAAAGGATCCAGGAGGAAACATTTTGTTTAGAGGAGGTATTTTGTGTGAAGTTCTGCTTGGAGGTGGGGATAAGACTACTGGACTTCCAGATGATAAATTTGGACCAGTGGGAGAAATCCCGTATTTTCTTGAAAAGATAGATTTAGTATCTAAGATATTACAATTAGAAGCGCAAATAACAGAGTTACAGAACAAGGTTGCCGCCCTGGAAGCCCGACCCTAGACTGCTTTAACCTTGTCATTTCTCGGTTTAGGAATGATATAAAACTTAAAGATTCTCTGATTAAGTCAGCCTAAATTGTTAAATTTCATGCCAACGTAACGAGGATAACTATTATGCTAAGCCTTCGTGATTCTGGAAAAATCGTAGGTACATTGGTTAGTATCAGGCAAGTGGCACGACAGTGCAATCTTTCCTTTCCGCTCTCTCTGCGCCAGTTCATTAATACCTCTGGCTGTCCATTTACACGCTGCAATCGGCTTCATATCAAGGTGTTGACCAATCCCAACATCCCAATCGAAACAATGCTAAATCGTATGCGTGAAGTTTATAGTACGGCAGGCATTCGCGTTGTTGTTGCTTCACGGGAAGATTTGACTACTGCTGTATTGGGGAATGCCAACTTTACTACCCTGAACGATTTGGACGTCGGGCAATGTGATGGCGCAACGAGTAATGAACAAAACCAAATCTTTCAAAATCAAAACAATATTCCTGCTGGACAGCGCAATAACGAAATTGTTGTTTATTTCGTTCGACAAGTTACGAAAACTGGCGGGGAAGTGTTAAACGGGTGTGCAACTTTTCCCAATGGACAACCCGGTGCTGTTGTGGCTCAAATTGGTTCACAATGGACGCTTGCCCATGAAGTAGGTCATGTTTTTGGACTAAGTCATATTGCAGGTGAACACCAAGGGTGCCCTGCTTCTGACCCTGAATGCTGTAGCACACCTGATCGTACTCGCCTAATGACAGGTTGTAGCACTAGTAACATCGTGGGTACTCCAACTGTTGACCAGACTGAAATCGATACCATGACGAAAAGCAATCTGACCCTTCAATGCTAAAGGAGATTATGTTATGCCAGTGACTATGGAACAAGTAATTAATCAGCTAGATCGAGAGGAACCAAATTATAAACAGGCCGCACAACTTGGAGCGGAAGCAATTCCCCATCTAATTACTTTAATTGAGGGAGACAATTTAGGACTTGCGGCTAAGGCTGCATCTCTAGCTGGGATAATCAATAACGAACAATCAGCTATAGTTTTAGAAATAGCCGCCCAACATCCTGACCCAGTAGTGCGTGTTGCAGCCGCAGCATCTGCGCAGAATCTTACGAACATACCGACATCTCTTTCAGTAAAATTACTAAGTGACTCGGATGCTGGTGTAAGGAACTGGACTATAAAGTCTATCGGAGTGCGCAAACCTGAAGGAATAAAGACACAAGTTGAGGAAATTATTAAAAATGATCCTGATGCCGGGATTCGCGATCGCGCAAGGCAAATTATCGATCAGCTACCTGTGGGAAAGTAATAAAGTTACATACTGAAACACGCTGGAGACCGCATTCTACCGCTGAGGAAATTAGCCGACGAAAAATAAAGTATCATACTGAAACAACTACAAAGAGCATCAGACAAGCAAATTTGAGTAATAAAGTTTCATACTTTTTGAATTTCAACACATAAGTGTAACGGCTTGCAATTGAAACTGGTCTGGCTCGCAATCAGCGGTGTTTTGGGCTCGAATTAAGTGAAAATGAAAATACAGCTCGACTCAAATTATCTGCAAATGAGCCAAGTAGGGTACGCATCGCGTACCATTACAAAGCGTTTCGGGTGGCGCAACTTCCAAAAAGGTACGCGATGCGTACCCTACTCTTCTACAAAGTAACCAAAATATGGGTTACAAAACACCCCACGCATGGAATTATAGCAAGTAGCCCGGATGAAGCTTGTGGAATCCGGGATCATCGGAGTCACGAATTCCCGGATTCCACTACGTTACATCCAGGCTACGAACATGAAACTTATTGATTTGGTTATTGCTTTTTTGTGAGCTTCAAATATTTCTGATACAAGGTTTCCTGGTTCTCAACGTAATCAGGGTCTTTAGTGATGCAATCGACCGGGCAAACTTCTACGCATTGCGGCACGTCGTAATGGCCGACGCATTCGGTACACAAAGCGGGATTGATGACGTAAATCTCCTCGCCTTGCGAGATCGCGCCGTTGGGGCATTCCGGCTCGCAGACATCGCAGTTGATACATTCATCGTAAATTATCAAAGACATGCTTAATCCTGGTTAAATTTTTTAAGTAGCTGTTGGTAGACTACACTTGGGACAAAAGAAGATATGTCGCCGTTCAATTGGGCTATGGATTTAATCACGCTCGATGAAATAAAGGTGTATTGCTCCGGCGGCGTTAAAAACATGGTTTCCAATTCCGGTGCCAAGTTTCGGTTCATCCCTGCCATTTGAAATTCGTACTCAAAATCCGATACCGCCCTAAGCCCCCGTAGAATAACCGTCGCACCGTGTTGCCGCGCACAATCCACTAATAAATTGTCAAAACCGATTACACCCACATTGGTATGAATTTCTGTCGCTTGTTTAGCCAAGCTTACCCGCTCTTCCAGGGAAAACAACGGCGCTTTTCCGGCATTATCAGCCACGGCGATGATGACTTTATGGAAAAGCCGGGAAGCCCGTGCAACTAAATCCAGGTGGCCGTTGGTGATGGGGTCAAAAGTGCCGGGATAAATGGCTATTATTTGCATAGGCTAGGTTTAATGGAATAGTGGGTGAAATAGATTAAAGGGAATCTCTAAAAATTCAAAAAATCCCTTCTCCCTCAAGGACGACTGCACGGATGCAGGGCAACGTCTGGAACGGTTGCCGAGAAGGTGGGGATGAGGGGGTTAAAATAACCCTCACCCTAGCCCTCTCCCAGAGGGAGAGGGGATTAATTAGAGGTCATTTAAACAAAGAATGCCAGCACAATGCCAAGCAAAAACAGCACAAAAACGCCCACAAATGAGATTGCGCCCAAAACCAGCATGAACGGGTTAACCAATGTCGATAGGCTAATGTAAGAACCCACCAATTCACGGGCTTCTACGGCCATCGCACCGACCGACCAAAGCCCCTTACCCGCGCTAAGAAAACCTAACTTGGGCGCTTTGCCAGCACGGATATTTTGCACCGATGCCCGGAGTTCTGTTTTGGCATCGCCGACCACTTGCCCGGCAATGTCAGGCAGGCTTTTGAGTTCTTCCAACGCCCACCAGAATCTTGCCAGGACCAATGTCGGCAAAAACGCAGTAATACCTAAAGTTACGGTGATGCCCAAGGAATAATGTTTCAAGAAGTGGCACCAGACCACCAGCCAAACCGTCACCAGCAATCCAAGCACCAACATTAACCGCAGCTTGTCGGCCAGGTTGTCCACCAGCGGTAACAGGCGTTCAAAAATGGCCAATAGCCGTTGCTTTTTTTCTGGCTCAAGATAAGTTGTTGATTGTTCGGGCATGAGAATAGTCTTTCAGGGGGGCGCTTGTTGGCCATTATAACGCGTCTTGCAATTAACTGGCAGGCTTCGGCTGTGTTGTGGAATTCTTATCCAATTAAGCATAGGTAATTTCACGCATTGTAAGATCAATTGCCCTAACTTATTCTACTGTCTAGGCTTTTCCCTTATAAGAAGGCAGAAACTGGGCTTTTATACTGTTTATGGACTAGATTTGTTACAATCAAACACTGTTAGTTTTTTCTGGTTAACAGGCGAGCGCCGATAAATTTAGTGCCCAACAACTGCTTGATGAGAAAGTTGTCCACTGTGGGCTTAAAAATAATCCGTTGTATGTAAACGAGCGGATACAGTTACATAAATTTGTACTTAAGGTAAATGCCGCTTAATCAAAACAGTCCCTGACCGCCATGCAAAAAACATTCTCTTTGCTTTTGAAAATGCTCTGCATGGCAGTCCTGTTGCGCCAACCCAATTTCGCTTTTGCCGAAATTCACGGGACGGTCACAGGCACAACCAATTATATCTGGCGGATGTACTCCAAAAGTAACAACGGCCCGGCCATTCAAGGCAATCTTGATTACCAGCATTCGTCCGGGGTATATTTTGGTGCCAGTGCCTCAAATTTTAACATTGGTAAAAATGAGCAGGAAGAAGACCTTGTTTACCCCGATTCAGCCCAACTTGAAATCACCCCTTATGTGGGCTGGAGCTATAAATTCGCGGATGATTGGCGGGTGGATTTGCAATATTCCCATTATTTTTATGACGGCAAAATTTTTTCACAAAATGCGGATTATGATGAATTTTACCTGTTCCTTCATTATAAGGGGTTACTGAGTGCGCAGGCTTCGTATGTTGAGGATTTATATGGGAATGCAGGTGATGCGTTCTTCTATGAATTAACGGGGCGGTATCCGATCACTGATTTTCTGGAATTCTCCAGCACTTTTGGCTATGGCCAAACCAAGTCAGTCCTCGATGCCGATTATCCGTACTGGAATATAGGCTTGACTGGGCGTTATAAGTTTATTGCACTGGACTTACGTTATCATGATGCCAGCGAGATCTATTACCTCGATGAACTGGGTGGAAACATATCCCCAGACCATCCTGAAACTTTGAAAGCATCGGTCGTTTTTTCCATATCGGTCGGGTTCTAAATTATTCGCATAAATTCAACAAATTAAAGTTTTCGTGCGCCTGTCAAAGCTTAAGCATTATTTTTCTTGACAACGCATCTGCGTTGTCAAGTACGGCACAGCTTGAGAAAAATTATTTTTTTGGAAATGAACTTTATGTGATTATTTGCGATTAACGGTATCGGATAAGTGTAAAAACTTCCGATAATTTTCGATATGGCAACCTTTCATTTAATGCAGGAAACAACATGAGTGCCAAAAGTGCAGTGTGTTTAACCATAACGACCATACTGCTTAACCTGAGCATTTTGGGCGATGTGAATGCTGCACGCATTGATGTCACCTGTGAAGTAAGGGGCGCTGATAGTTCGGGAGGCTCGGGTTCTGGTGGTTCGGGAAGGTCTGGTTCAGGAAAATCTGGCCCTGGCGGTTCGGGAGTCTCCGGTTCTGATGATCCTGTTGGTCCGGAAGAACACGGCACAATCCGTTCAAAAGTAACTGTGAAAGGTTACGGCCTCCCTAAAGGTAAGTACTTCGCAAGAATAAATTCGAGGGGAAGCTCACCCATTACATCGAGGCCGAAGCCTGCAACCGGCCGCAAAGTGGAATTTGAATTCGACAGCAATCTTGAAGATGTTATTGCCGAAGCAAAGACACAAATCCCACCCACTTTCATACAAGGCGGGACTGCCAGAGCGAGCATACGTAGCGCCAAGACCAAACGTCTTATTAAAGGTTATATGACAGCGGAATGTAGGGTTAGGTGACAAGTGATTACCATTACGCCTACGCTGGTTAGGAGAATAAGTATGAGTTTTAATAAAATTATTGGACTAACTATAATTTACCTTGCGCTTAACCTGAGTGTTCTGGCGGATGCCAACGCGGCATCCTTTAGCGTTAAATGCCAAGCTGTCAGAGACCGCAGCAGTTCGAAAATAGTAGTGCGTGGAACCGGCCTTAGAGGGAAGTACTATGTTAAAGTATTCTCAGGCGGAAACACCAAACAATCCGAAGAAAAACTTACGCCTGATAACGGCGTTGTCGATTTTAAATTTGATAGTGACCTTGCTTATGTTAATGCTGGGGCGATAGCGATCCCGCCTGACTTCATTAAAAAAAGGCGGGTTGTCGGGGTCATCCGCAAAGCCGGAACGCATGCCCGTATCGGCGGAGTCATTTCAATATGTAAAGTTAAGCAACCGCCCCCTTTACCTTGATGCGTGGCTAATTTAGGTGTTGCTTGGTTTTGTGCCGATAACACTGAAAAAGTCCACGATTTGCATCAAAAATACTTCAAATAGCCCATTATTGGCGCATTCACACTTTACGGTTGTTGCCGATTTGTTCCCTAGCCCTTAGATTTTATTAAATTCATTGCTTGTTTAAGGTAAATTTAATATTTATTTAATGTTCAATTGAACCTTTCAGTGATTTTTTTGAATTAACTGTCAAAGTTAATCTAATTGGTCTATTTTTAATGAAAGCTCATGCTGTAATCACACAAACTTTTGCAGGTACGCCATTGAGTACACAACAAAATGGTCAGCAAATGCGCGATGCCGATTTAATAGCGCGACTCTGCGACGCAGATGAGCAGGCACTTGAGCAACTTTACCACCACTACTACACCCGTTTGTTCCGGTTTATCGCACGTATTACACGGCGTGAAGAACTGATTGATGAAATCATAAACGATGTCATGTACGTCGTTTGGGAAAAAGCGGCGAGCTACGACAGGCAATATAAACCCTCCACATGGATTTTTGGCATCGCCTTTAACAAGACTAGGCAGGCTTTCCGCAATGCCGAGCGGCTTGAAGAAATTTCGCTGGATGAGATTGACGAGGACAGCTCGTGGCTGGGCAAACAAGATCCCGAATTTAGCCAGCTAGAATTCGATGATTGGTTGCTATCCGCATTGGGTGGGCTATCACCTGAACACCGGGCGGTCATAGAACTTACTTACTACGAAAGCCTAAGTTACAGCGAAATTGCCATCATCATGGATTGCCCCGAAAACACTGTAAAAACCCGAATGCACCATGCCCGTAAAAGGCTGGCAGCAATCTTAGCCTCAACGAACGACAGTTCGTCCCACACAAACTGAAAGTTCAGGAGCTTACTATGCAACACTTAACTAAAGCATCCAACTCAGCACATCAGGAACTTTTTCAGTTGTTACCTTGGTATGTCAACAAAACACTGCAAGGCACTGAACTGAAAGCGGTTGAAAGTCATTTGACTGTTTGCCTTACCTGTAAACGTGAGGTGATCCAGTTACAAAAGCTGGCGCAGGCTGTTATTCAGGAGGGTTCGCTAGACTCGGCAGAACAAGCCGCTTTTTCCCGCTTGAAAAAACGCCTGCATTCTGCCCAACCATTGGATTTGCAAGCGTTGCCCCAACAAGCCCGCCCTGAACGACATGAAGCCGACGTATCCGCTAATGTCAGGCAACTTAGCAGCGCCAGAAAACAGCGCTGGACGGGCATACGCCCTGCGTTGGCAATGGCTGCGGCATTGGTGCTAACCTTGTCAGTGCTGATGCCACGTTACGTTCAGAATGACTTACAATATGGCAGTAACTTCAAAACCCTGTCCAACGCGCAACCAGAATCCATCAGCGCAAACGAAATCAGGGTGGTATTTGCTGAGGATGTCAATCAGCAACAAAAAAACAAAATCCTTGGGCTTGTGCATGGACAATTTACTGGGGACAAACCCACCGCGCAGGGCGTTTATACCGTTCGACTAGAAAAAAACATCGTCTCTAAACACCTTCTTGATGTTGTTGAATTATTAAGGAAAGATTCCAGCGTTATATTTGCAGAACCCGCTTATGCGTTGCTTTCTTCAACGCACCCGGAGAACGAATGATGAAAACTTACTTATTAGCTTTCTTTATTTTTGCCGTTTTTTCCGCAGTTTCGGAAAGCAAAACGGCTTCAACAAACGATAACAAAAGCCAAATTTATAGTGTGTTGAACGAGCAAAACGCCGACCGGTTATTGTTGGTCGCCTTTACTGACAATACGATCAACAGCCTTAAAAACAACGCGTCCCCAACATCTTACCGGCAACGTGGGGGCGATTACCAAAGCTCCACCTGGAGTGAGCGGATCACCAATGGCCTCGCCGAAGACTATGGCTTGGTCAAACTGACCGAATGGCCGATGACGGAAGTGGGTATGCACTGCGTGGTTTATCAGGTGGCGGACAAAAATGCGTTAACTGGCACTATTGAGCGACTGTCGAAGGATGATCGGGTCGAAGTTGTACAGAATATGAATGTATTCAAGACCAAGGCGAACCATGCCGGGGACCCTTACTTCAAGCTTCAGACCAATATGCAGCAAATGCAAATCAATCTGGCACATGGCTGGGCCACGGGGCGGGATATTGTCATTGGTATGATAGACACCGGCGTAGACCTCGACCACCCCGATTTAGCAGGACAGGTCAGCAACAACCAAAATTTCGCAAAGGACATATCCGCCAGTTTTTCAACTGACATGCATGGCACGGCGGTCGCGGGTGTCATGGTTGCCAAAAGGGATAATGCCATAGGGATCATTGGGGTGGCACCGAATGCCAAGCTGGTCGTCTTGAAAGCCTGTTGGCCGGATAAAGCCGACGCTATCGAAGCGGTTTGCAACAGTTTTACCTTGGCATCAGCCGTCAATACCGCGATCAAGGCTGACGTAGACGTGCTGAATATGAGCCTGACTGGCCCACAGGATCCCTTGCTAACTGTGTTGCTAAACAAAGCGATGGCAAAAGGCATTATCGTTGTCGCCGCTGATACGGGTTCTGCCGAGGATTTCCCAGCCTCCTTAAAAGACGTTATTTCTGTTCAATCCATTAACCAGCAGGTACTAGCCCCAAATGCTTTAGTGGAAAACATAACCGCACCAGGCGATAAAGTGCTTACTACCTTGCCGCATGGCACTTACGATTTTATCTCAGGCAGCTCCATAGCTGCGGCTGAGGTGTCCGGTGTTGTGGCCTTGTTATTGGAGCTTAAACCCGATTTAACCTTGGCTGAGGCACACACGATTTTGCAGAAAGCTAAATTAATATCAAAAGACGGCGTTAACGCCAATGTTGCGGTAAATAAGCTATGTGAAACAATGGCTTGTTCGCAGCAGATTATAAGTTTTGCACAGATTAGCAGTCCTTTATAGGTCAATAAAAAAAATTACCCGACAACCTGGAGGAAACAAAAATGGCGAGAAGAGGGCATCACACGTTAGAACAAATAAAAAACATGGTCCTAGTTGCAGCCGAAGATTTGGTTGTCGAAGGCGGTTTAACCCAGTTAAGGGTACGTAACATCGCGGCGAAGATTGGTTATACCGTGGGCAGTATCTACATGGTATTCGAGAGCATGACCGATTTAACCTTACACATTAAAGGCAGGACGCTGGACACCCTAGCCCAACAAATGTCTGGAATACAAGCAGTTAGCGCGGAACAAGGCTTAGAAGAGTTGGCGGCTGTCTACATCAGGTATGCAAGCGAAAACCTCAATAGCTGGAGCATGGTTTTTGAGCATCGCTTACCCGAAGATATGGAAACTCCGGCTTGGTATCAGCAGAAAGTCGATAATGTGTATAAAAAACTTGAGGTGCAATTTGAAGTTCTTGCACCGGAGCTATCACCTAGCCAACGCAGGCAAACTGCATTGGCTTTCTTGGGAGGTATTCATGGGATTTGTGTGTTCATGCTGACTACGCAGCTTGGCGGCTTAAATAGCAAGGATTTTGAAGAAAGCGTTGTTCTGCTTACCAAACGGTTTATCCAGGACGGTTGGGTGGACTCGGTGAGCAGAATAACACCCCCTAATCACTCCAAAACAGAAGCTTGGGGGTTACGGTCAGTAGCCGCCCATCCTGTTTAGCAGCAATAAGCCAAGGATTTCACCGAAGCAATATAGTGTATTGCTTCGGTGATCACTTAAAAGCTTAAGGAATCTCTGAACAAGTTGAGTCCATTCATGGTTCGACGACCGAAGGAAGTGCCTGTGGTGCAAGCTCACCACGAATGGAATCAACCACTTACCGTTCGTCCTGAGCTTGTCGAAGGACTTATTCAGAGGTTACTTAACTCGAATAATCAATCACACTTTGTGATAAATATCAGCGCCTTCTTCGATAAATTGTTTCGATTTCTCTACCATTCCTATCGCTAAGGCTTCCTTTTCATCTTTTATCCCTTTTGCTTGCGCGTAATCGCGGACATCCTGGCTAATCTTCATCGAACAGAAATGCGGCCCACACATCGAACAGAAATGCGCCACTTTAGCTGAGTCTTTCGGCAAGGTTTCATCGTGGAATTCACGGGCTTTTTCAGGATCAAGCCCGATGTTGAACTGGTCTTCCCAACGGAATTCAAACCGCGCCTTGGACATGGCATTGTCACGCGCCTGTGCGCCAGGATGGCCTTTGGCCAAATCCGCAGCATGGGCGGCAATCTTGTAAGTGACGATACCTTCACGTACATCCTGTTTGTTCGGCAAGCCCAGATGTTCCTTTTGGGTGACATAACACAGCATCGCACAGCCGTACCAGCCAATGTTTGCCGCGCCAATCGCAGAAGTAATATGGTCATAACCTGGTGCAATGTCGGTCGTCAGCGGCCCTAGGGTATAAAATGGCGCTTCGCCGCATTCTTCCAATTGCTTTTCCATGTTGACCTTAATCATATGCAAAGGCACATGGCCGGGCCCTTCAATCATGGTTTGCACATCATGTTTCCAGGCAATTTTGGTGAGTTCGCCCAGTGTTTCCAATTCGCCAAATTGTGCTGCATCATTGGCATCGTAAATGGAGCCAGGACGCAGGCCGTCGCCCAAGGAAAACGATACGTCATACGCTTTCATAATTTCGCAGATTTCTTCAAAATGCGTGTACAAAAAGCTTTCGGTATGATGCGCCAAACACCATTTCGCCATGATGGAACCACCGCGTGACACGATTCCGGTCATGCGCTTTGCGGTTAACGGCACATGGTGCAGGCGTACGCCGGCATGGATGGTAAAATAATCTACGCCTTGCTCGGCTTGCTCGATTAACGTGTCACGGTACATTTCCCAAGTCAGCTCTTCGGCTTTGCCATTAACTTTTTCTAGTGCCTGATAAATCGGCACTGTGCCAATCGGCACGGGAGAATTGCGCAATATCCATTCACGGGTTTCATGGATGTTTTTGCCAGTGGACAGGTCCATAATGGTGTCACCACCCCAGCGTATGCCCCAGAGCATTTTTTCAACTTCTTCGTCAATCGACGAAGTTACCGCAGAATTTCCCAAATTTCCGTTGATTTTGACCAAGAAATTGCGCCCGATAATCATCGGTTCCAGTTCTGGATGGTTGATATTGGCGGGAATAATCGCCCGGCCTCTGGCCACTTCGTCACGGACAAATTCAGGCGTGATGGACGATTGTATGGATGCCCCGAAGGAATTGCCTGGATGCTGGTCTTTCCATAAGTCGCGCATCAGTTCCATGTTCTGGTTTTCGCGGATGGCGATAAATTCCATTTCCGGCGTGATGATGCCTTGTCTGGCATAGTGCATTTGCGAGACGTTTGCCCCAGCGATTGCGCGGCGTGGCTTGCGGATATGTTCAAAACGCAGGTTTGCAGTGTCTGGACCGACCATGCGTTGGCGACCGAACTCGGAACTTGGGCCAGGCAATTCTTCCGTATCATTTCTTTCGGCTATCCATGCAGCACGGACAGAACCCAAGCCTTTTTTCAAATCCACCGCCACGTTGGGATCGGTATAAACCCCAGAGGTGTCATAGACATAAAGCGGCGGGTTTTTTTCTGTCCCGAAATGGGCAGGCGTGTCGGACAGGCTTATTTTCCGCATGGGAACGCGTATATCGGCACGGCTACCTGTAACGTAGATTTTTTCCGATGCAGGGTAAGAATCGATTTTTACGCTGTTGACAGCAGTATCAGCGTTATAAGAGGTATCTTTAATGACAGCGCTCATGTTTATCTCCAAAAAATAAGACAAGGCGCGGGAAGTTGTTGGGCTTCCCTACGCCGGTATTAACCGGGGTCAGGTTCAAAGGGTATTTCTCAGCCCTGATTTATCGATGATAAACCAAAGCACCCCTAGCCATTACGGATGTTCCTAAGTTAAAGGAAAAAAAGGCAAATTGCAAGCCCGTGCTGCCGCTCTGAAAAGCAGCCTTTTTCCGGTAACGCGGCTATGCTTTGGGAAACCAAAAAAACGGCCTGCTTTTATGTAAGTTTTTAGGCGTTGAAATATGATTTTTTCTACGACTAGTGTTAAGATTGATACAATATTGACCAAACACGACTGAACGGATGTCCCAAGACGCACAAAAAACGCCTTATAACCCGCCTGCTTTGGAATTCAAGAGCAGCACTTTTTCTGTACCTGTGTTGGTCATATCAAGTAATGACCTGATCATCATTGAGCAACAGCTTCAGGCAAAAATTCAGTTAGCGCCAGAGTTTTTCAAAAACTCCCCGCTGGTTTTGGATGTTCAAGAAGTGAACAAACAAAATATTGAAGTAGATGTTGCCGCAGTCATTGAGGTGATACGCAAGCTTGGCCTGTTGCCTATCGGCATCCGTGGTGGCGACGCGCAACAGAATGAAAAAGCCATTGCCCTGGGCATCCCGCTTCATTCCATACATACCAGCAGCACGACTATTGACGCAAAAAAGCCTAAAACGCCGGTGCCTGAACCGGAAACTAAAGACCTGTTACAAACTGGCACGACCATCATCACCCAGCCCATCCGCTCTGGCCAGCGTATTTATGCCGCAGGCGATCTAGTCATTATTGCCCAAGTGAGCCCTGGCACCGAAATTTTGGCAGAAGGCAATATCCATGTCTACGGTACTTTGCGGGGACGCGCCTTAGCCGGTGTGCAAGGCAATGCCGAAGCGCGCATTTTTTGTAGTGACCTTCAAGCTGAACTTATCTCAATCGCCGGAAACTATAAAATTAGCGAAGATCTCGACCAAAATATTCGTAACACGCCCGTACAGATCTACCTAGACAAACAGACTTTAGTCATTAAAGAAATTTAATCCATTCCGCTAGAAGGGGGAACAGCAATTGGCAAGAATCATCGTCGTAACATCAGGTAAAGGGGGAGTCGGTAAAACGACAACTAGCGCCGCAATCGCTATGGGTCTTGCAAAAAAAGGCCACAAGACAGCGGTGATTGATTTTGATGTGGGCCTACGTAACCTGGATTTAATCATGGGCTGTGAACGTCGGGTTGTTTACGACTTCATCAATGTCATCAACGGCGAGGCCAGCTTGAATCAGGCACTCATCAAGGACAAAAACTGCAACATGCTGCACATCTTGGCAGCCTCGCAAACCCGCGATAAAGATGCCTTGAGCCAGGAAGGGGTCGGTAAGGTTTTAGAGGAATTATCCAAGGACTTCAAATACATCGTTTGTGATTCTCCGGCCGGAATCGAGCGGGGTGCGCATTTGGCGATGTACTTTGCTGACGATGCGTTTGTGGTGACCAACCCCGAAGTGTCCTCAGTCAGGGACTCTGACCGCATGTTGGGGATATTGTCGAGCAAATCCCGCCGCGCAGAACAGGGCAAAGAACCAATCAAAGAATATTTGTTGCTGACCCGTTATTCGCCCGAACGGGTGAAACTGGGCGAAATGCTGAGTGTTGAAGACGTACAGGAAATCTTATCATTGCACCTTTTGGGTGTCATCCCAGAATCAAAATCGGTATTGAACGCTTCAAACTCAGGCATCCCCGTCATTCTCGATGAAAAAAGCGATGCTGGGCAGGCGTATGCCGATATTGTGGCCCGTTACTTGGGCGAGAATAAGCCGCACCGTTTTATTGATGACAAGAAAGGCTTTTTTGGAAAGCTGTTTGGGGGTAAGTAATGAGCTTACTGGATTACTTTAAGACCTCGAAAACCAGCTCCGCTTCGCTTGCTAAGGAAAGGTTGCAGATCTTGGTTGCGCACGAAAGAATTTCTACTGACCAACCCTCTTACCTGCCGCAGTTGCAAAAAGAATTATTGGCAGTCATACAAAAATACGTTAATGTTGACAAAGACGCTATATCCGTTAGTTTTGAGCAGAACGACCATCAGGAAACCCTAGAGTTAAATATCACGCTACCAGAGCAGCAAACCAACAAATTTTAATCAGTTCAAATCATAGTGAGGTAAAAACCATGACTGCAATCACTGAAATAGACTCAGCGGCTGGAAAAATCTGGCATTATCTGGACAAGAATGGCTCGTCCAGTGTAACAAAAATTACCACAGAAACTGGCTTAGGCAAAAACGATGTCCAACGTGGCATCGGTTGGCTTGCCAAAGAAGGTAAGCTGGTTTGTGAGCTGAAAGGCCGGGTTGAAACGCTGTCGTTGAAATAGCGCGCTGTTGGGAAAAAGCAGGGAAATTCCTTAACCGGTATCCCTGCTTCAGATGAGTTCCCGGTGCCGGACAATAACATTGAGGCTAGGGCTTTTAAACTGTTTTGAGAGTGCATCGACCAAATAAACCGAGCGGTGTTGGCCGCCGGTACAACCGATGGCGACCGTCAAGTAGCTTCGGCCTTCTGCTTCAAATCTGGGAATCCAACGCTCCAGAAACCCCTTTATATCTTGGAAGAACTCAGTAACCAGATCTTGGCTTTTTAGAAAATCGCTAACCGCCTGGTCTTTGCCCGTTAGCCCCCGCAACTCAGGTATCCAATAGGGGTTAGGTAAGCCACGCGCATCAAACACAAAATCAGCATCCAAGGGCACGCCGTTTTTGAATCCAAACGATTGAAACTGTAGTGAGATATGCCGGACTTCACGTTCGCCAATTTGGTCTTTGATCAGATTCCGCAGTTGATGGTAATGATTGCGGCTGGTGTCAATAACCACGCTTGCATGTCTGGCAATGGATACTAACATTTCTTTTTCAATTTTTAGGGCTTCTTTTAACGGGATATGAAGACCTGTAAGCGGGTGCTTTCGGCGGGTTTCGCTGTAGCGTTTCAATAGGGTCGATTCTTCCGCCTGCATAAAGATAATTTCGCAATCAATCCCTTTACTGCGGATCATCCGCAGGTTGTCGGAGAAATTGGCCAAGCTTTTGCTTTGGTTCCTGGCATCTATCCCTATGGCGGTTTTTGCGTAGGTGCTTTTATCAACCAGCATGACGTGGTTAATAAAATCTTCCAGCAAGGTTAAAGGAAGGTTATCAATGCAGTAATAACCGCAATCTTCAAGGGTTTCTAAAGCAATACTTTTGCCGGAACCGGAAAGGCCGCTAACAATGAGTAACTTCATAAAATTTCAATGAGGACAATGGTGCAAAGCACTAAAAAACTTATACTTTGCACCTGTTGTAGTTGATGTTAACGATGGCTTCCGGCTTTTTCTTTATGCTTGGTGATTTGCCTGTCCAGTTTATCGACCATATCGTCAATGGCCGAGTACATATCTTCCTGGTGGTCTTCTGCAAACACAGTCGCCCCGTTGATGTGCACCGTGGCTTCCGCTTTTTGAATTAATTTTTCGACGCTTAATATAACGTGTACATCAGTAACATTATCAAAATGTCGCGCTAATTTTTCGAATCTCGAATTGGTGTGCGCTCTCAAAGAGTCAGTAATTTCTAGGTGATGACCTGTTACTATGACTTGCATGGAATACTCCTTTACTGATGGATAATGGTTTTGTTTTGGATGAGTTACGCCTTATAAGGTACGTTTACGTTCGCTAGATGACGCAATAAACATCGCCTCGCGATATTTTGCAATCGTCCTTCTGGCAACGTTGATGCCTTTTTCGTTTAACAAATCCGCGATCTTGCTGTCACTTAATGGCTTTGCCGGATTTTCATTACCGACTAACTCCTTAATAAAGGCCCTTATGGCCGTGGATGAACATTCACCTCCTTCTTCGGTTGAAACATGGCTGGAAAAAAAGTATTTGAATTCCACAATCCCGTTAGGCGTGTGCATGTATTTTTGAGTGGTGACGCGGGATATGGTTGATTCGTGCAATTCTAATTCTTCGGCGATCACCTTCAAAACCATAGGTTTCATGGCGATTGAACCCTGCTCGAGAAAAGCCGTTTGTCGCGCTACGATGGCGCGGGCAACCCGCAGCAACGTATCGTTACGCCCATGCAGGCTCTTGATGAACCATTTGGCTTCCTGGAAAT
>JAYVGW010000292.1:0-3825 GCA_043771735.1 Methyloglobulus sp. | reverse complement strand
TTGCACTGACGGGCCGAAATAAAGCGATCGACCCGGCCAGATAAACAAGCGCATATAAGCAGGATAAAGTTTTAGCATAGCCAGTTCATACAAGATTTTAGTGTGATGATCTGATTATAATCCGTCCAGCTGATTTTAATCAGCTTTACTAACCATAATCAAGGAACCTACCATGAATGTTATTGGATTTAAATCGCGCTTTGCTGAATTGCTGATTAATGTTGCGAAGGATGTTATTAATGACCATCGCTTCTTTGATCTACCATCCAACCAAAAACCCTGGTTTGATACTGGCCTTGATGTTGCAGCCGGTACTAACTTAACCACTTTTGCTGCGGGTAAAACCCAATTTAAAGACCTGCCTATAACCCTGGAACCCAACTTTCAGCTGTGGTTTCGTATCGGTCAGGACGGTGAGATATTTCGTGGCACCCGTGACAGCCATAGTTTTGCCGTAGAGCAATCGGGACGGCTTTATCTGGCCAGTTATTTTCCGGGGGAATGGTCCAGCAAAACAGGCGAACTGGCAACCCCGGATGAAGTGTATGATATGGTGACAGGCAATCTGGCTGTACTGCTTATACACTGGCAGGGCGGTATCCTGGACGGTTTAAAAAATATCGCCAGGAACGGTGACGTGAATAATCTGATCGCTATGGAAATTGACCGGTTGGTTGCGCCGATTGTTGCGCCGGAAGGCTGGGATTATCTGTGGTTTACAGGGCCTGCTGAAATTTACCAATCCCGTGCAGTCCCGATAAAAAACTCGGCAATCTGTTGCCATACGCACAATGACGGCGGCCTGTTGCAAAAATCGGTTTTCCTGCCTTTTAAGCCGAACACCCATTTGCGTTGGTCGTGGAAAATAGACGCACTGCCTTCCACGGTGCGTGAAGATACCCTGCCCACCCACGACTATTTAAGCATCGCAGTCGAATTCGATAATGGTCAGGATATTACCTATTACTGGAGCGCCGAACTGCCGCCCGAAACCGTATATCGCTGCCCGATACCGACCTGGACAGCCCGCGAGACCCATGTCGTCATCCGTTCCGGTTTGCAAGGCCTGGGTGCATGGCTAAATGAAGAGCGGGATGTTTATCAGGATTACAGTGACGCAATCGGCGGCGTTATTCCAGGTAATATTGTTAAAGTTTGGTTGATTGCGGTTAGCCTTTTCCAGCATGAGGAGGGTGTGTGCCAATACGCAGACATCAGTTTCTTGAGCGATGATCAGGTAGTGCCTGTGCAATGATTTTAACGGGAGAATATAATGAAATTTGTTGGCTTAATCCTAAATCAATAAGTACTTCCTGGCAATCTGTCGCCATGTACTCAGAAAAATCCCGTAGCCCAGTTTGACTGTTGTATAGTACCGGGCAGTTAATCAACTCTGCCCGATCAACTTGGCGGCGCAACATGAACACTTAGGGACTAATACATGCTCACCGGCGAACTTCGCAGCCAAATCGATTCAATCTGGAACGCCTTTTGGTCAGGCGGCATTTCCAACCCGCTGGAGGTGATGGAACAAATTACCTATTTGCTGTTTCTGCGCCGCCTGGACGATCTGCATACCCTGGAAGAAAATAAATCCGTGCGCTTAAACAAGCCGATGGAGCGTAGCGTTTTCCCTGAAGGACTGGATGCGAAAGGCCGTGATTACAACGACCTGCGCTGGTCGCGTTTTAAAAACTTTGCCCCCGCCGAGATGTACACGGTAATCGGCGAGCATGTTTTCCCTTTCCTGCGTACCATGGGCGGCGATGGTTACCTATGCACATCACATGAAGGATGCCCGTTTTACGATACCTACACCGGCTTTATTGTCCAAGGTAGTGGACTTACTAGCCCACATACCGATGGAAGACCGCGACACCAAGGGTGATCTTTACGAGTACATGCTCAGCAAAATTGCCAGCGCCGGACAGAACGGCCAGTTCCGTACTCCACGCCACATTATCCGGTTGATGGTCGAGTTGACCGCTCCCAATGTTAAAGATGTGATTTGTGATCCGGCCAGCGGCACTTGTGGTTTTTTGGTCGCCGCCGGAGAATACCTGCGCGAGAAGCACCCGGAAATACTGCGTGATGAGCAGCCCGGGAGCATTTTCATCACGGTATGTTCCACGGCTATGATTTTGACAACACCATGTTACGTATTGGCAGCATGAACATGTTATTGCATGGCGTCGAGAACCCGGACATTCGCTATCAGGATTCACTGGCAGAGGATCATGCCGGTGACGAAGAAAAATACTCACTGATCCTTGCCAATCCGCCTTTTGCGGGGTCACTGGATTACGAGAACACCGCCAAAGACTTGTTGGCTATCGTCAAGACCAAGAAAACCGAGCTGCTGTTTCTTGCCTTATTCCTGCGCCTGTTAAAACCCGGTGGCCGGGCGGCGATTATTGTGCCCGATGGCGTGTTGTTCGGTTCTTCCAAGGCACACAAGCAACTGCGACAAATGCTGGTTGAGGAACAGAAACTGGATGCGGTTATTTCGCTGCCGTCCGGTGCATTTAAACCTTACGCCGGGGTATCGACAGCGATTCTGATCTTTACCAAGACCAACTCGGGCGGCACTGATAAGGTTTGGTTCTACAATATGCTGGCCGATGGCTGGAGCCTCGACGACAAGCGCCAGCCGCTGTTGCCTGAAGAAAAGTTGGGGGTTACTCCTGTCGGTGCCTTGACTGAAATCGAACATGCTAAGAACAACTTGCCGGATGTGCTGACCCGCTGGCTTCGGCTTCGCTCAGCCCAAGGGCTTATGGGCCGTCTGTTGAGCGGAGTCGAAACGAACGAAAATCAAGAAACTCGTCTGTTGAGTTGAGTCGAAACACACGAAAGTCAAGAAACTCGTCCGTTGAGCGGAGTCGAAACGAACGAAACCGAAACAAGTGAACTTAACCGCTCTCGCACCGAGCAAAGCTTTTGTGTGCCTAAGTCTGATATAGTCGCTAATGGTTATGACCTGTCCATCAACCGTTATAAGGAAGTGGTGTATGAGGTGGATGAGCATTTGCCGCCGAAAGTGATTATGGCTAAATTAGCCGGGTTGGAGAATGAGATTCAGGCGAGGATGAAAAAGCTTGAATCAATGCTAACTTAAGTCGCGATTGCTAAACTGAAATTCGTTTAAACCCAAATACTGAGGAAAAAACATGCCTTTAATTGCACTGAAAGCCCATTACGAGGGTCATGCGGTCATTTTTGACGAGCCCTTTGACCTACCGCCGGAAACACCGTTGTTGGTCGTCGTTAACCTCCAGGGTATATTGGGACAACCCAGCGATAAAGCCAATCGCACGGCGGCTTTTCAGGTCGCGTTTGGGGCGTTGCGGGGAAAGTTGAGCAGTAGCGATGAATTCATGGCGCGTAAAGCCAATGTTGGCTTCGACTTCGCTCAGCCAACGGACTTCGCTCAAACACCAAAATCAAAAAGAACCGCTCCCTGAGCGAAGTCGAAGGGAGCGCACGCCATGCCCTACATGTATATACTCGAATGCTCAGACGGCAGCTACTACACTGGCAGCACCTGGGATTTAGATCGCCGGCTATGGGAACACCAAAATGGATTGGGTGCCAACCATACTGCCAAACGATTGCCGGTAACCCTGCTTTACTGCGAAGAATGTGAACGTATCGAGGATGCCTATGCCCGTGAAAAGCAGATTCAGGGCTGGAGCCGTAAAAAGAAGCAAGCTTTGATGGCTGGGGATATGAATCAGATTCACCACTTGGCGGAATGCCGGAACGAGAGTCATTGGCGCAATTTTGGCTTCGACTCCGCTCAGCCAACGGGTTCAACTCAATCCA
>JAYVGW010000291.1:0-6617 GCA_043771735.1 Methyloglobulus sp. | reverse complement strand
CTTGGGAGATTTTCATAGAAGCCATCGAATCCGCTCAACTGGACAAGTACGACGGCATTATCGTTACCCACGGCACGGATACCTTAGCTTATACGGCGGCGGCGCTGAGTTTTTATTTTCACGTGTTGGCAAAGCCTGTGTTATTGGTTTCCAGCGATTATCCCTTGGATAATCCCAAAGGCAACGGCCTAGCAAATTTCATTTGTGCAGTGGAGTTTATAAGTCAACGCATAGCCACAGGCGTTTTTGTGCCTTACCGCAATGCCGGACAAGCCATGCAAGTCCACCTTGGCTCACGCCTCACTTGCTCTTTACAATTAAGCGGTGATTTTTACAGCGTTCAGGGCAAAAGCTTTATGCAGTTTGACGGGCAGCGCTTCACGTCCGCCTATGCGCCTATCGAACCAGGCAAATCAACTAAACAAGATTGTGCTAATGCCACCGCCAGCAACATCATCCCGCTTAAACCAAAATTCTCCAGCCGTATCCTGATGGTAAAACCTTATCCAGGACTGGATTACAGCCATTTTAATTTGGATTCAGTCGATGCAGTCTTGCAAGACTTGTATCACTCCGGCACGGCCTGCACCACGGGGCAATGGGGCAAAAACCACTCCTTACTTGAGTTCCTTAAAAGCTGCGGCGAACAAGGGATTACCGTTTACCTCGCCCCTGCCATCCAATCAGAAAATGCCTACCAGAGTACCCGAGAACTCATTGAACAAGGAGCAGTTTTGATCTGGAATATGTCAATTGAAGCCGCTTACGTAAAGCTGATATTGGCTTATGGTAATTTTACTGATCGGCAGCAAATAAGCGGCTTTATCGGCAGGGATATTGCTTACGAACATATCTAATGGCCGCAATTATATCTATAGAAGCTGGATAAGCATGCAGGAAATATGTTCGTGATGAACTTATAATATTGGCTTGTAACATAATACTTAAAACGCCCAAACTTTCAACATGTGGATACAACAAAAAATATTATTAGCCGCCAAACCACGTGGTTTTCATCTGATTACCCGCGAAATTCTCAACGCTTTGCCTATGCTCAGTACGATTGAATGTGGCTTGCTGCACCTTTTTATCAAGCACACCTCGGCATCTTTGACCATCAATGAAAATGCCGACCCCACCGTCCGCGAGGATTTAGAAAGCCACTTCAACACCTTCGTGCCGGAACGGGCGACCTACTACAAGCATGATTACGAAGGTGATGACGACATGCCTGCCCACATCAAAAACTGCCTGTTAGGTTCTAGCGTCAGTATTCCAATTAGCCAAGGCAAGCTTAATCTGGGTACGTGGCAAGGGCTTTACCTGTGCGAACACCGCAACCAGGGTGGAAGCAGGCATGTTTTGGCGACGATTCAGGGCCAGCCTGGGGTCGTAACGTAACCCAGCAGTTAAACTTAAATATCCTTCAACAAACAATTCTGCGGGGATGCTTCCATCAATTTCCTGAAACCACTGACCGCATCCATAAACAACTGCTCCTGGCTGATGTCGGGCAGGTGGCTTTGTCCGCATTGTTCCAGGGCGTTAATCACAAAAGCAATAGTCAATAAATTGGTGTCTACTGCGGGCTGGTAAACATAATCCTCTTCTTCGGGAATATTAAATTCGACCAGGATATGGCTCGCCGTAAGCTTGCCTAAAATCGGTTGGATTATGGCGATGGGCATAACCAGTCTTGCCGCTATTTCATCTGCCGTTAACGGCGTATTCAACTGGCTGAAATTCTTGATGAGTAGATGGGTAACTTGCAGGGCAATGGTCTTTTGCAGGGAAAAACTCAGGTTAGAAAAGCGGTTATTGTTGCGGTAATTTTCATAATATTGCAGAAAAAATGCAACCTCACAACCAAATAGGACGATCATCCAGCCGACTTGCAGCCAGACGACAAATAACGGTATCGCGGCAAAACTGCCGTAAATGGCGTTATAGTTGGACACGCCTATCTGCAAACTGAGATAAGCCCACTGCAATAGGTTGTAAAGAATACCCGTCACCACACCGGCAATCAGCCCAGCCCTGTAGTGTATTTTGTGGTTGGGCATAAAAATCAAGGTAAAGGTAAATAAGCCGATCATCAATAGCAGTGGCAGCAAGCCCAATGCTTTTATGACCAGCCACGTACCAACTTCCGGTAATTCAATAAGGGTAATAAGCCAGTTTATCTCGGTACTGAGCAGCACCGTAATGCTGCTGGCGATGATTAATATGATGGGGGCCAGCAACATGAGCGATAAATAATCGCTAAACTTGCGGCTGATTGGGCGGTTTCTGGCAATTTTCCAGATGTAGTTGAAGGATTCTTCGATATTGCCTATCAGACTGATTATCGTCCAAAACAGCACGACGATACCGATCCCGGCAACTACCCCGCCTTTTGTGCTGTCGAGCAGGTTTTGTGCAAAGTTAATGACCTTCAATACCAGTGCATCTTGCTGCGGTGCTTGCTCAATCAAGCGTTCCGTCAGCGTCTTTTCAAAACCGAAACCTTTGGCGATACCAAACAGCATGGCGATGACAGGCACTATCGACAAAAGGCTATAAAGTGTCAATGCGGATGCCCGTAATGTACACAAGTCGCGGGCAAATCCCTGGGCAGAGAGCAGCGCTATTTTTAGCGACTTGATGAGCGTCGCTTTAAACGGCGGCAGTTTTTGCTCATGTAGCAGCCATATTTCGTCTTTAACAAAACTGATAATGTTATGTTTCATGGGCTGGTTTTACGCTTTTAAATTAAGGGCAATTTTATTCAATGGGTGAGTAAATTATGTTCCATAACAAAGCAAGATGTAAGTTTATGCCCTGTGCAATTTTATAAGTGGCTCTAGTGTAAACTATCATTATTCAGGTTAATAAATTTCAGAAGCGATACCCAAGGATACATAATAAAGCCCTGGGGATACATTAGCTAAACCCAATTGGGACAAAAAGTTACCCCTGATGATGTTTTGCAATAGAATATTGATAAATTACCACTGGAGTCTGGACATTTCTGGCATGAATAGCAAACAGAATAAACCGTCGGTTAATAAGAATAGTCAAATTGTTGGCCATGCAGGGCGCAAGGAATTACTGGCATGGGCTTTATATGATTTTGCCAATTCTGGTTACACTACTGTGGTGCAAACCACGATATTCAGCGCCTATTTTGTTGGTGTGGTTGCTGGCGCTGCACAAGGTTTTTCGCCCGGCTTATCGACCCTGCTTTGGTCGCTGGCCATCGGTATCGCTAATTTTATCGTCATGATCAGCGGGCCGTTGGTAGGTGCGTTTGCCGACCATCGGGCGTGCAAGAAAGCTTTCTTGCTGATTTCCTCGGTCGGTTGCGTGGTATCAACAGCCCTGCTGGCACTGGTCGGTCCCGGCGATATTTGGCTGGCAATGGTGCTGGTTACCCTTTCAGCCATCATGTTTGCCAGCGGCGAAAACCTGATTGCCGCATTTCTGCCGGAGATTGTGGCTGAAGAAAATATGGGCAGAATGTCCGGTTATGGCTGGTGCTTGGGCTATTTTGGCGGCCTTCTGACCTTAGGCATTTGCTTGGCTTACATTACCTGGGCCAAACAACACGGATTGTCGGAAACCCAATTTGTTCCTGTTACGTTACTGATTACCGCCGCAATCTTTGCATTGACGGCCACACCTACCTTTCTTTGGCTACGCGAGCGGGCAATACCTGTTGCATGGGATCAGAGCCTGTCCAATCTACAGATAAGCGTTACCCGATTGGCAAGAACCTTCAAAGAAGCTGCCCGCTTTCGTGACCTGCTCTGGTTTTTGATAACACTGGGCGTGTACCAGTCCGGTGTCAGCACCGTGGTGGTCCTTGCAGCCATTTACGCTCAGGAAGTCATGGGCTTTGATACCCAGTCGCTGATTGTACTTATTATGGTTGTGAATGTGACGGCTGGCGTTGGCGCTTTTATCTGTGGGCATTTACAAGACCGGATTGGATCAGTCCCCACGCTGGCAATTACGCTGCTCATCTGGATTGTTGCGGTGGTGGCGGCTTTGCTGGCCAGCAAGCCTGCACACATGTGGATAGCCGGAAATATTATTGGCCTGGCTATGGGCGCAAGCCAGGCGGTCGGACGTGCTTTGGTCAGTAAATTTTCGCCATCCGAGCGGGCCGGTGAGTTTTTAGGGTTATGGGGCTTGGTCAATCGCTTGTCCGCTATCGTTGGGCCGTTGAGCTACGGTTTGATTAATTACTGGAGCAGCGGCAATCATCGGATGTCATTGCTATCAACTTTATTGTTTTTTATCATTGGCCTGGCTTTGTTGTCCAAAGTCGATGAGAGTCGAGGCAAGGCCGCTGCGACCAGGCCTGTTTAACTTGATTGTCCGGCATATGAAGCGAGACCGGAATAATGGCAATAAAGCTGCAATAATAAACGCATGTTGTTTTCAAACAAACTGAAAGGTGATTGGGTATGACTATCGCATTATTATTTGTAACTGTTTGTTTTTTAGCTTATTCCAATGGCGCGAATGATAACTTTAAGGGGGTGGCTTCGCTCTTTGGCAGTGGTACGACGAGTTACCGCACTGCTTTAACATGGGCAACCATCACCACGTTGGCGGGTTCAATCTGCGCGTTGTTCTTGGCGCAAACCTTGCTCATCAAGTTTTCCGGCAAAGACTTGGCCCCAGACGGGCTGATACACTCCATCCCATTTATCACCGCAGTTGCCGCAGGCGCGGGCATGACAGTTATTTTGGCGGCTCGCCTGGGCTTTCCCATATCGACCACGCACGCTTTGGTAGGTGCGCTGACAGGCAGCAGCTTACTGGCAACAGGCGCGGTTAAATTTTCCGCCTTAGGCACCAGCTTTGTTTTACCGCTGTTGCTGAGTCCACTGGTTGCTGTGTTACTAGCAATAGCGGTATATACGGGTTTACAGCAAATCCGGCAACGTAAGGCAATCAGTGATTTTTTATGTCTATGCGTAGAAGATAAACCCGCAATGGCCGCATCATATTTTGCGGATAATTCTGGCGCATTGGCGTTAGGGCAAAACAACACGCTTAGTTTTGATAACCAGTCGGCTTGTGACAAACGTTATGCGGGCGTAATTTTCGGTTTTGAATTGCAAAAGGTAATAGATGCCCTGCATTTTTTCAGCGCGGGTGCAGTGTGTTTCGCCCGTGGCCTGAATGACACGCCCAAAATAGCGGCCTTGTTGCTGCTAGCCCCTGGGCTTATCTTACAAGAGAAAATCGTACTGATTGCGCTGATGATGGCGGCAGGAGGTTTGCTCAATGCACGGCGCGTGGCGGAAACCATGAGCCATAAAATCACCACCATCAGCCACGGACAGGGTTTGTCTGCCAACTTAACCACCGCAATGCTAGTGATTGTTGCCAGTAAGTTTGGCTTGCCCGTATCGACCACGCATGTGTCGGTGGGCGCATTATTCGGCATTGGGCTGACCACAAAGCAAGCCAATTACCGCATGATGGCCTCCATTTTACTGTCCTGGCTGTTGACTTTGCCGTGTGCGGCGTTGTGTTCAGCCGGTGCGTATGCGGTTTTTAAAAGCTATGTCACCGTTAAATATTGAAAATTTCCCAGGGCAGCATTCAACAGCGTTTCCGGTGGGAGTGTTCGATGCTGTTCAAAAGCCCGTCGCCAACCCAAATAGTTGGGCAAGTAGTGGGTCGCCACACCATGGAAACGTGCCAGCCACAGCTTAAACCGGCTGTGATAAGCGTTGACATTCTGCACATGGTAAGCGCCATTGACGCGCTGGCCTTGGCTGAGGTTGACGGCTTCATGGCTGAATCCTTCGGCCTCACAGAACGCCGTATAAGTGGGGTTGCCGTCGCTGACCAACAGGGCGTCCGCAGCCAGTGTCGGCTTGAGGGCGGCGGTCAGCCGGGCTTTGGTGAGCGGCCCGTTGCCGGCCACGAAATCCAGCGTTTGCCCGGCACGGTCACGCGCCACCAGCACACAGATTTGTTCGTCTGAGATGCCTGGTTTAGTGGCGCTGCCACCCCGCTTTCTGGGTTCACGCCCCAGCTTCCGTTGCCCTTTGTTCGATTCCAGCAGGTAGGTTTCATCGGCTTCGGTGATGCCGTGCAGCATCGCCGGGCGATCCTGGCTGATCCAGCTTAAGAACCGATGCCGCCAGCGGAAGCTGGTGTTGCGATGGACACCGGTGTCGGCGGCAGATTGGCGCACGGTCAGCGACTGCGCCATCGCAGCCAGATAACCCAGCCATTTGGGCTTGTCACGAAGCCGTGCCAGCGGTGTGCCGGTGAGGCCGTTGAAGGTCTTGTGGCACTGCCTACAATAATACCGTTGCAGGCCGCTAACTTTACCATTCCGGTACAGCTCGGCACTGGCGCAGTGCGGACAGGCACTTTTGCCCTCAAAGCAGCCCTCAACCAAGTCCAGGACGTTGGCCTCGTCGGAGGATTGCTTCAAGGCCGCGCCCAGGCGTTTGCGCTGATGATGGCCTAGGCCACGGAGGGCGGTGATTAACTGCATGAATTCGGCGTTTTTCATGATGTTCTCCCGGTAGAATCCTAACTACAGTGTTCGACTGGAGAAGCAGATAATAATTCCATATTTAACGGTGACATAGCCAAAAATA
>JAYVGW010000290.1:0-4508 GCA_043771735.1 Methyloglobulus sp. | reverse complement strand
GGGTGATTTCCCTGATCATGTGTTGGCCTTCCTCTGGCTAATTTCTGGGTTATTTTAAAGTTCATATTGTACCGTGGCTGTCAATGCGTAACTTCTATCAATGACGGCAATCCGGTTATGCCCTTTGCCAGTTCTAACTTAGCCACCCTGGTTTTCAAGCGCATGGCGCAACTTCCGGCAATCCATCGGGGGCGCTATCAAGCAAAGCCGCTAAACTTTTGCGGTAGTTTGGCGTTCTTCATCCGTTCGGTAAGCTGTGGGTTGTCGCCATCGCACCACTCGATCAAGCCCTCCAAACGGATTTCGTCGGCATTGCCTTTCTCCAGCTTTTCAAGCCGTCGCTTAATGTTCATGCGGTTTTGTTCTCCTGTGCCGCTTCAACACGAGCGCGAGCCGCTATAATGGCATCTCCTAATGGGCTTTGCTGGTTGCCGTTATGGTCGCCAGCAACATCAAGCCCCTTATTTGTACGCCCAGAACTTTTAAGCAGGTTCATAAACAGCCCGTAGTATTCCTTCACTAACTCCGGCTTATCGCTATCGCTAAAGCTGGCCTCGTCTAAGCATAACGCCATTTTCTTAACCGCCATAACATCAACATTGGCTTTGGCGCAAACCGCCTGTAGGGCAACATCCATCGCTATCGCATGATCCACCAAAAGCAAGGCGTTGTCGTTATCGGCGCACGCCATGTAGGTGCGGTTCTGCCAGTATGTCATGCCGTAAAACATTCCAAGGTCAATGTAGGCATTGAGCGTCAAGCTAAATCTCTGATCTCGGCAAATATAAATCCGGTTGCCAACGCTGGCTAAGATAGCGTCATATTCAGCATCGCCGCCGCATATGCTTGCCTCAAACGCCAAACCTGCAAGTTCTTCCGGCGTTAGCTTGTTGTATAGCTTATCCACCCGTGCCGCCTTTGTCATTTTCTGGCCTCTAATTGCCTTTCTATGTTGGCGAGGCGGGTAGACACTTCTTCAAGTTCGACCAACTTGCCTTGGTTGCTTAGTGCCGTTATCAGTTGCGCCCCTATGTCCGGCGGGATTTCCCCGTCCAAGGTAGCCCTGATAATTTCGTTGCCTTGTTCCACCAAGCCGCCATTAACAGGCAGGTTGATAGGCAAGGCCACTGGTTTAATTGTCGGGCATAACCTGTCGATCAAAATCTTTGCCGCTGTCATGTCGCCGCCCTTAGCCGCCTTAACGACGGTCGCCAAAATATCCGGCAAGGCTTCCTCAATGTCCTTGCGGATTTTGCTTGCCGTGGTCGTGCCTTTAGGCCGTCCTGCTTCATTTCCAGATATACCTTTTGCGAATTTCATCTGTTTTTTACCCTGTTTTATCAGGCCGTGTAGGTACTAGGCTATAATCTCTCTGTACAATCATGTGCTTAACCATCTTCCAGCGTTCCAGCCAGTCATTACGCACATAGTCCCAGTTTATATTGTGGTCGTCAATAAACCGCCACGACCAATACCCACACGGCATAAATGGCGTTTGTGTTTTCGGTTTGAAAACAGCAACGCACACGATGTTGAAATAGTGGATTACCCTTGAGGCCAGACCATGACGACCATACGCACCCAAGACCTTGACCATACCGACTTTAGCGACGTTATCACGGGTAACGCGCTGCGTCCTGTCCATCCCGGCGAAATACTGCGTGAGGAATACCTGAACCCGCTGGGAATGTCTGCCAATGCCCTGGCAATGGCTCTGAAGATTCCAGCCCCACGCATCAATGACATCGTGCGGGAAAAGCGCGGCATCACCCCCGATACCGCCCTGCGGCTTGCCCGTTATTTCGGCACTAGCCCTGAGTTCTGGCTTAACCTGCAAACCGCTTATGACCTTCGCGTGACCAAACAGAAAGCCATCACCAATATTGAAAGGGAAGTCTTGCCGCGTGAAGTGGCTTAAACCAAGCATGGTGGCTGCTCCGTTGGTTTTGGGTTTATCTTTAACAAAAACGCCTCGTGTTCCAAGGATTTCGCCATAACCTGCATGAGATTACCGTTTGGGGTGTAGCAGATAACGTACCTTGAATAGATGGTTATCACAGCTTCGGGTTGACTTTCGGTTTCGGCTTCAAGCTGCATTATGATTTCGGGCTTGTGCTGCTTCAAGAACTCGCGTTGAGTATCGGTCAGCTTGCTGAATGGGGCAATTTTCAAGTTGCCCGAATCAGTAAGCGACAAGGAAAACCCAGCGTCCTTTATTTTCGCCAATGCGGTCATATCTCGCCCTCGTCAACTAATACGGGAAGCTCCTTTTTAAGCGTCATATCTGTCATATCCGTCATAACCACCGCCGTTACTGGGTTTGCGGCATGACGGATAAAATCGCTATCTGTCGTGGATTCTCTATCCGTCATGGATGTGTCATGGCTGAAAGCCGCGCCAGCACTGGGATATGACACGTATGACGGGTATGACGTATTATTTTTAACCTTTGTATTGTGTACAGCCGTGCTGTCATGTTCCTGGTTTCAGTGAGAGTAATTCCAAGCTTTCTAAAGTTGGGCAATAGGCGTTTTATCGAGTTTTTAAGCCCTTTAGCTGATTGCGGCCACGCCTTGGATTTAACCTGATTTGTGCCTGCTGTTCGCTCAAGCTCACTTAAAAGCTCTGTAGGTGTTCCAGTCCATTCGGCTCTATCGGTCATCAGTATCATAATTGCCGTTCCTACGGGTGAAGCCTCAATACCTAACTCTATGGCTTCCCTTTGGTTTTTAGTGTGGGCTTCAATGAATGTGGTTTCAGGGCTGTAAACTTTCTCACATGCCGTTACCCAGATTGCAACATCCGCCATCCTTGGCTTTTCCTTTAAAAAAACACTGTCACGATTCGCTAACCCAGAAACAAGGCAATCCAGCAAACCCGCGAATATTGCCGCCTTATCCTTGTCAAAATCGCGCCAGAACTCACTTTCACTTCTTCGTTTGTCGGGCTTGATTTCGGGCAGGTTGATAATTAACGACCGTTCCGCCAAGTCTGGACGTGTCGCTATGTCATCAATGCCGTTAATAATTACTGGCTTTTGGATGTCGATAAGTATCTGGTCGGTGTCGCTGTACAATTGCCTTACGTCATGCCCACCGCCCGTGGACAATCGGCACAGGCAATCGGATATTTCAGGCGATAGGCCGCTCAGGTTATCCAAGGTTACGACGTGGGTATTGCCAGCACTCACTAACAAATCTTTCGGCTCTCGTGGCGGACTTCGTAAAGGTACGCTAGACGGGTCAACCAATGCCCTGATAACGCGGCTGGTTGTGCTTTTTCCGCTGCCTTGTTCGCCTTGCAGAATCAGGATTGGGTAAGGCTTAATGCCACCCAAAGCACATAAAATCCAGCCGATAATCAAAGGAAGGTCATCATTATTGATGTTTAGATACTTACCCAATAGGCTTATGTTGCCATTGCCTCCAGGTATCGGTAAGGATGTCATACCGCGCTTGCAGACAAACTTAACGCCGCTACCCTTATCCACGCGCCAGCCGTTAGCATCAACGGTTATAACGCGTCTTTCCTGGTCGCACACATCAATCAAAATGCGTTTAGTGTCGTTAAACGTGCGGATATGTACGGGATGTTTTTCCCCTGTGTGTTTCGCTATAGCTTCCAGGGTGTTGATAGCGTCCGATCCTGCATTGGTGTTGCAGCCTTTGCAAGTCAAGTTAAAAAAATGGTGTCCCAACAGTTCCTTGAAGTCTTTGGAGCGAAGCGGGTAAACGACATTGCCCGTCACCTCCGCGTAAGCATCCCTGTTGTCGTCATGGAACAACTTGAATTGCTTGCCGATGTCGATAAGCAAGGTTGCTTGTGATTTCTTGCCGCCTTCATCATCGAATAACGAGATAGCCGTATTATTGCTTTGCGTGTTATTTGCCGTTAATGTTTATGCCAGCTTATCGTCTAAGGTTTTCATCTACGCACCTCACACAATAAATCCATGACGGTGCTGTAAGCCCGATTAACACGCTCACGGTCGGCATCTGGGATGCTGCCATTAACAAGCAGATCATTCCAGCCTAACGCCAAAATGCCAGCTTCACTTATGGCTAAATCAAATAATTCCGATTTGTTGAACCGTGGCGCGGGTTTCGGCTTTTCGTAAGGGTTGCTTACCTTATCAGGGAACAAAGCATTGGCATCTAAACCGACTGAAGCCAACACGTCCAAAAAACCGCAACCAGCAAAACAACGGATCAAAATGCGGTCGTCAATTTGTTTAATGCTTAGGCTGGGTGATCGGTCATCGTGGGCAGGGCAAAGCGCAAGCCACTTATCTCGACCAGTGTTTTTAACGCTATTTAACCTCGACAACAGTAGTTCGGTCTTTGGCTCAATGGCTTGGTAAGCTGTATAAACGGCTAACTTACCCATTGTTAGCACCATTCAGCAAAACATACTTAGCTATCCTGTGCCTGCCTAGTGGCGTGTCTACGATTGTCCAATGCGTGTGGATGTTATGCCCTTGCGCTTTTAATTCGGCCACGCGGGCTGCT
>JAYVGW010000289.1:0-7777 GCA_043771735.1 Methyloglobulus sp. | reverse complement strand
GGGTGATTTCCCTGATCATGTGTTGGCCTTCCTCTGGCTAATTTCTGGGTTATTTTAAAGTTCATATTGTACCGTGGCTGTCAATGCGTAACTTCTATCTAAATATTTCTATGGCAGTTCCCTACTGGCGACTATCCAGCTTCTACCTTTGCTACTTCGCCACCCTAGGCAGCTTCATCCCCTATTGGAGCTTATACCTCAAGGAAAACGGCTTTAATCCCGCTGAAATAGGCGAGTTGTCGGCACTTTTGGTAGGCATAAAAATCATTGCACCAAATCTTTGGGGCTGGATAGGCGACCACACCCGAAAAAATCTCCGCATCATCCGCTGGACATCGTTTTTTGCGGCGCTCCTGTTTGCCAGATTTTTGGCAATTCACAACTACGTCGAATTCGCATGTCTGACCATTGGTTTTAGTTTTTTTTGGAATGCGCCGTTGCCACTGTACGAGGCGACGACTTTATCGCACTTACAGTCAGACTCGCACCGCTACAGCCGCATCCGCTTATGGGGTTCGGTCGGCTTTATACTGACAGTCGCCGGAGTAGGTAAGCTACTGGACAGCCAACCGATTTTGCTGTTACCCATTGTAATCACCGCATTACTGGCGTTGACGTGGTTAACTACCTTAGCCACACCCGAAAGCCGCAGTGTCAGCCATGACCGCGGCCCGATTCGACTAGCCAGCATTATCAGGAAACCAGAAGTGCTGGCTTTCCTGCTGGTGTATATGCTGATCCAATTTGCCCATGCGCCGTATTACGTATTTTATTCGATTTACCTGAAACAACATCTGTATTCGACGACGACAACTGGGCTGCTCTGGTCGTTAGGTGTGATTGCCGAAATAGTCTTGTTCCTGTTCATGAAAAGCCTGTTAACGCGCTATTCCTTGCGCGGTATCCTGTTGACCAGCTTGATATTTGCCATATTGCGCTGGGTTTTGATTGGTGGGTATGTGGATAACCCTGTTTTGTTGATAGTCGCCCAACTGCTGCATGCCGCCACATTTGGTGGGACGCATATCGCAGCTATCCATTTTGTGCATCGCTATTTCGACCAGCAGCATCAAAGTAAAGGCCAAGCCTTATACCATAGCCTTAGTTTCGGATTGGGCGGTATGTTGGGTAGCCTGCTTAGTGGCTATTATTGGGAATCGTTAGGTTCTCACGTTATCTATTCAGCAGCGGCATTAAGTTGCGGCGTCGCTTTTGTTATCGCTTATATTTGGGTAGGCCGGAGAGATAGCCTATCCTTGCGTAAAGCCTAAAGTAAAACCAAAAAAACTTGCGCCTGCATCCTTTCACCTAGTACCTTATGTACAATTCTATTATTTGGGGTTACTGTGTTTGAAATCATAAAAAGTGGCGGTTGGATGATGTTTCCAATCATTTTGAGTTCGATTATCGCGATGGCTATCGTCGGCGAACGTTTTTGGTCTTTACAAAAGAAGAAAATTTTGCCGCCGGATCTGCTTCCTCAGGTACGCAGGCTGTGCGTTGAAAATAAGATGGATGAGCCTACGCTACGCCGTTTAAAAACCAGTTCACCTTTAGGATATGTATTGGCTGCTGGCCTTGCCAATGGCAGCCACGGCAGAAGAGTGATGAAGGATTGTATGGAAGAGGCTGGCCGTAAGGTTGCCCATGATCTTGAACGCTTTCTCAATGCGTTGGGTACGATCGCTGCTGTTGGCCCATTGCTGGGCTTATTGGGTACCGTGTTCGGCATGATAGAAATATTTTCATCCATGATGAAACATGGTGCAGGTGACCCCAGTTCTTTGGCGGGAGGGATTTCGGTGGCATTGATTACGACGGCAGCCGGATTGACAGTTGCCATCCCGAGTTTGATTTTTCATCGTTATTTCGAACGCTTGGTGGATGAGTTCGTTGTCAGCATGGAGGAGGAAGCCTTAAAGTTGATCGATGTATTGCACGGTGACCGTGAAGAGGCATCCTGATGAGATTTCAACGTAAAAGACGGGAACGAGTTGATATTACATTGATTTCAATGATTGACGTGCTGTTTGTCCTGTTGCTTTTTTTCATGGTTTCGACCACGTTTAACCGGCATACTGAAGTTAAGATAAAGCTCCCTGAAGCCAGCGGATCTGAAGCCGAAAACAATCCTAAAAAGGTTACCATAAGCATTGATGATAAAGGCGATTACTACCTAATGGGCAGTGATGGCGAGAGCCGCAAATTGCCTGACCAGAGCCGTGAGACATTAATGCGCGAATTGCCGAGACTTGCTGGGCAGGCAAAGGACATCCCATTTATAATCAATGCCGATGGTAAAACGCCTCACCAGTCGGTGATGACCGTTTTAGATGTTGCAGGGCAGGTGGGCTTTAGCCATATAACTTTTGCGACGCAAGAGCCTAAGACTGACGAATGAAAAAAACACTCGCCCGATGGGTAGTGGACATTTGGTATAAGGATGCGTTTCTTGGCATTTTGTTGTTGCCGTTTGCTTATATTTTTTCTGATGTCGTCAGGTTTAGGCGATATTTATACCGCCATGGCATATTAAAAAGCCACACCTTGCCTGTTCCCGTTATTGTCGTTGGCAATATAACCGTTGGCGGCACGGGTAAAACGCCTTTAATCATCTGGTTAGCTGATTTGCTTACAAAATCGGGTTACAAGCCGGGCATTATCAGCCGAGGTTATGGTGGGCAATCTGAGACCTGGCCGCAAATTGTGACTGAGAATAGTGATGTCAGCAAAGTAGGCGATGAAGCCTTATTGATAGCCAAACAAACCCAATTGCCTGTGGTCGTTAGCCCGTCAAGAGTGGATGCCGCAAAAAAGTTACTGTCTAAATTTGATTGCAATATAGTGTTATCTGATGATGGCTTACAGCACTATAAGCTTAATCGGGATATTGAAATTGCCGTGGTAGATGGAGAGCGGCGTTTCGGTAACGGTTACTGCTTACCTGCTGGGCCTTTACGCGAACCCATAGCACGATTAAGTAGTGTCGATTTCGTGGTTGTTAATGGCAATAAGTATGAAGATAACGAGTTTTCCATGCAGTTAGTTGGCAATACGGCTATAAACCTGAGTACAGGTGAGCTTAAGCCGTTGCAAGCATTTCGAGGAATAGCCTGCCACGCATTAGCAGGTATAGGGAATCCAGATCGTTTTTTTAAGTTGCTTGAATCTATTGGTTTGACGTGTACAACACACAGCCTTCCTGATCATCACCCCTTTACCCATAACGACATTGAATTTGGCGACCACAAACCCGTACTAATGACTGAAAAGGATGCGGTAAAATGCACTGGCTTTGCCCGAGAAAATCATTGGTATGTGCCAGTGAAAGCCGTCCCTGAACCCGCTTTCGGGCAACAACTGTTAGACTTACTCCTTACAATACAAGCACAAACAATATGATAGATAAAAAACTGCTCGATATTCTAGCTTGCCCTCTGTGCAAAAGCCGCTTGATCTATAACAAAGCCAATCAAGAGCTTATCTGCCGAGCTGACCGTTTGGCTTTTCCTATCCAGGACGACATTCCTGTGATGCTGGAAGATGAGGCCCGCGAATTAACGACCGAAGAAGCCGATGCCTTATACAAATGACGCTGCGCTTTAAGGTCGTCATACCTGCGCGTTACGCCTCCACCAGATTGCCAGGTAAGCCGCTGTTGAATATTGCCGGAAAACCCATGATTGCCCATGTCTGCGAGAAAGCGCAGCTTGCAGGTGCAGAAGAAGTCGTGGTTGCAACAGACGATGAGCGCATCATGCAAGCCGTCACCGACCTAGGGATACGAGCAGTGATGACCCGATCAGAGCATCAAAGCGGCACGGAACGTATTGCCGAAGTTGCTGAAATCTGCGCTTGGGCAGACGATGAAATCATCGTCAATCTTCAAGGCGATGAGCCGCTGATCCCACCTGAAATCATCCAACAACTTGCCGCTGTTTTGGCAGAACAACAACACGCTGGAATAGCAACATTGGCAGCTAAAATCGTCGATTTTAATGAAATATTCAACCCTAATGCGGTTAAAGTGGTGTTGAACAAAGACGGCTATGCCCTGTATTTTAGCCGTGCGCCTATCCCTTGGGACAGGGATGGCTTTGCTGGGCAAGACAAACAAGTTTCGGAAAAGATGCCGTATTACCGGCATATCGGCATGTATGCTTACACTGTAGCTTTTCTCAAACGCTATTGCCAGTGGGAATCGTCAGTCTTGGAAACCGTTGAATCCCTGGAGCAACTCCGCATTCTTTGGCATGGTGAAGCGATCAGGGTCAAGGTAGTTGATAAAGCCCCATCGGCGGGGGTTGATACAGTCGAGGATTTGGTGAGGGTCGAGGGGTTGATGAGGTTTATAACGCCAGAACCAACTTAAGCCCATCATTGAGATTATTAAGCTGTTGTGAATTCAATCTTGAAACTTTATCGGCGAGAAATGCTTTATCAAGCGTAATGATTTGACTAACATTAATCACGGAGTCTTTGCTTAGTTTGGACAGCTTTTTCGGCAACAAGATATTGCCGGGCGCATCTGCAAGTAGGAGGTTGGATGTTATGGTAGCGGCAAGAATGGTGTTTATATTGCTTTCGTTAAAGTGGTTTGATGACACAATGACCACGGGCCTTCTAAATCCTGGTTCTGAACCTCTAGGTTCGGCCAATGATGCCCACCAGATTTCGCCCCTATTGATCACCATTCTTCCCTGTTTAGGGATTGGGTCTGGAGTTTGTAATAACCATCCTCAAGAGTGTTGCTTTCGCTGGTAAATATTTGGTTCAACCTGGCAGTAACATCTTGATTTTTATTTTTTTCAATGAATGCTTCGATAGCCTTAGCATAGAACTCGCTACGGCTGACACCGAGGCGATTAGCTTGGGATTCCGCTGCTTGAAAAATGGGGTCTGGTATGGAGATCGCTGTTTTCATGGATGCAGTATAACTATGGTTATACTGCATGTCAACATTGGCGGCACAAGAAATCTATTCAGAAACTTTGAATTTCAAAATTTCATGCCGGAATAACGTTCTTGAAAATACCGATTATGTTATTTGACAAAGTATTGCTAACCCAATTTGACATCTCTCATGGGTAACAGTACCTTAGGGCGTTTTTCTAATTCCACATAATCCGGGTTTCTCAAGAGCTGTTAATGGAACAATTTCACAGAATAAGCCGTTTACCCCCTTACGTTTTCAATATCGTCAACGAGCTCAAAGCCAAGGCGCGGGCGGCGGGTGAAGATATTATTGATTTCGGCATGGGCAATCCAGACCAGCCTACGCCTGACCATATCGTCAATAAGTTGATTGAGGCCACCAAGCGGCCTGATACGCACCGTTATTCGGTATCCAAAGGCATTCCACGGTTAAGGCGGGCGATTTGTAACTGGTACAAAACTCGCTTCAATGTGGACTTAAACCCAGAAACGGAAGCGATAGTCACCATCGGCTCAAAAGAAGGTTTGGCGCACCTGGCGTTGGCGACATTGGGTCCAGGCGACGTGGTGTTGGTGCCTAATCCTGCTTATCCTATCCACCCTTATGGCGTGGTGATTGCGGGTGCTGATGTGCGGCACGTTCCGCTAATACCCGGCGTGGATTTTTTTGAAGCCTTGGAAAAAGCCATTATCGAGACTTGGCCGAAGCCAAAAATGCTGATCCTAAATTTTCCGGGCAACCCCACCAGCCAATGCGTGGAACTGGATTTCTTCGAGAAAATTATCGCCCTTGCGAAAGAGCATAAGATTTGGGTGGTGCATGATATTGCTTATGTCGATATTGTTTTCGACGGTTATGTTGCACCGTCGATCTTACAAGTGCCGGGCGCGAAAGATATTGCCGTCGAATTTTTCTCTATGTCCAAAAGCTACAACATGCCGGGCTGGCGCGTCGGTTTTATGTGCGGCAATAAGGAGCTGGTGTCGGCCTTGGCGCGGATTAAATCCTACCTCGATTATGGCACTTTCACCCCCATCCAAATCGCCGCCATTGCCGCGCTGGAAGGCCCGCAAGAGTGCGTCCACGAAATCGCCGACATGTACCGTAAACGCCGCGATGTATTATGCGAAGGCTTGGCCGCCGCCGGTTGGCCGGTTGAGAAGCCTAAAGCGACCATGTTCGTGTGGGCGAAAATTCCCGAAGCCTATCAAGCGATGGGTTCATTGGAGTTTTCCAAGAAACTGTTGCTGGAAGCCAAAGTGGCGGTCGCGCCCGGTATCGGCTTTGGCCAGTACGGTGACGATCATGTTAGGTTTGGCTTGATTGAAAACGAACACCGTACCCGTCAAGCGATTCGCGGTATTCGCAATATGATGAAGAAAGATGGGGTTGTATGATTCATAAGGTAGTCTCAGGATTTGAAATTGTTCCCAAGCAAAGCGTGGGAATAATAAATGTTGAGTTATCTGGTGTCGTTGCGGGTGAATAACGCGAACGATGCGGTTCGTACCTCATTACATCCTACGAGCTAACTCCATGAATAAACAGCCAAATAAATGGATCGCCGCTCTCCTTGGGCTTACCGGCCAATACTTTGGTTTGCTTTATGTCGGCAAAGGCAAATGGGCAATTTTTTATTTTTTATTGAACGCAATAATTGCGGTCATCGGGTTTATTTATCCATCAATCAACATTGTTGAAAAATTCAATCCGTATTTTTTAATATATCTTTTAGGCGGCATCAATATTTCATTGATGTTTATCTGTTCAATGCATGCCTATCGGATCGCGGCAAACAACGGTGGTATGCAAGGATTGGTTCGCCCATGGTACAGCAGAAGGCAGGGATTACTGGCAATATTCGCTATCCCTATGGCAATGATAATTTTATTTCGCGCCTTTTTATTTGAACCGTTTAATATGTCTGCCGAATCAATGCTCCCATCTATCACAAAAAATTCAAAAGTCATCGTTAAAAAATGGGGTTATGGTAATTACGGTACGTTTGGGGTGACCTTAGCTAAACGTCCAATGACATCCCCGATTAACCGAGGAGATATTATTATTTTCGAGTATCCTAAAGACAGATCCATTAGTTATGCTAAAAGGGTCGTTGGCCTTCCAGGTGACCATGTAGAATTTATTGATCGGCAATTAAAGGTTAATCAGGAAATAATTCAAACAAAGGATATTTCAATAGATATGGGAGTAGACTCCTACCATAATCAAAAATACGAGCCTAAAGGTGAAAGCTTTCCAGAGAATACTTATCCTGTGGTTTATTCTCAGAATATTAAATCTACGGATTTTATAGGCACAGTACCGGCTGATAATTATTTTCTGATGGGCGATAATAGGGACAATTCAAATGACAGCCGGTATTGGGGATACGTACCAAAACAAAATATAGTTGGCAAAGTTACCTATATTTTTAACTGGCGTTAAGTCCTAAATGATCAGAAAATTTTATCGTTCCCACGATTTTCGTGGGAATGCATACCGCACCGCTCCAGCGGTGCGATTCGGGACGCAGGAGCGTCATGATATGAATTCCCACGCGGTGCATGGGAACTATTAAAATAAAGTATTGGAAATTATTAAATAGGATCAATTTTGAAACCCGTAACAATAGGCATCATCGGCTTAGGCACGGTTGGCGGCGGTACCGTCAATGTGCTTAAGCGCAACGCGGAAGAAATTGCCCGCAGGGCAGGACGGCAAATTATTGTCACTCGTGCATCAGCCAAAGATTTAAACAAGACCCGTATTTGCGATACCCAAGGCATAGCGCTAACGACTGATCCTTACGAAATCATCAACGATCCAGAAATCGAGATCGTA
>JAYVGW010000288.1:0-2742 GCA_043771735.1 Methyloglobulus sp. | reverse complement strand
GCTCAACTTACCAAAGCTGATAATTCCAGAAGGGTACAGCATTGTCCAGATGGACGAGTTTTTAGCGACGAATCCGGAGGCATTTTTGGATTACGGTATACGAGATGCAGAAATCCCCGTGAAACAATATCTTCATATCCTGAAGTTTGCCCGTGAATTGGTCGGAGGACGGCGAATTGCTAAGGGTTTTTTACCAGTTTCGGCAGGGGCTATGGCCGTGAAACTTTGCTTGAAGAGAATGAAAGAATCTGGCTTGGATTACGAAGAAACATTTGGTGTATCTTCAGTTTCAAGGCAGGTTTGGGATGATTCTAAAGGGCGAGTACGTAGCATCAGCCGTGTTGAACATGATGGAATGCGAGATTTCCATGAAAAATTTGTAAGCTTGTGTTATCAAGGCGGTAGAAATGAAAGTTACTACTTTGGTCCGTCGTTGCCTGCTCGTTGGTTGGATTTCGATCTCAGCGGTGCTTATACCACGGGCATGACCGTTATGAGGCCAATTGACTATGCAGCATCCTTTGAAACCCGAGATACAAATGATTTCGTCGGCGATGTAATGGGTTTTGCATGGGTTGATTTTTCGTTCCCCCCGGATAAAACCCGTTTCCCCAACCTTCCCGTTAAGACAGACCTGCATGGCCTTCAGTTTCCATTGCAGGGCACAAGTTACTGTACAGCGCCCGAATTAGCCTTAGCTTTAACAATGGGTGCGGAAATCAAGATTCGGCGCGGAGTGATATATCCGTGGACTGATAGCGACGAGCGGATTTTTCTGCCGTTTGTTCAAGATATTCGTCGGTTACGAAATCTGCATACTAAAGGTAGCTTGCCTGAACAATACGCCAAATTGTTGGGTAATTCTCTTTATGGGAAAACCGGCCAAGGTCTTAATGATAAATCGGCGTTTGATACCGGCACGATGCAAAGTCGTAAGGTGCCCGAATCTTCAGTCAGTAATGCGCCAATGGCTGCTCATGTCACCGGCTTTATTCGTGCTGTCATGGGCGAAATTTTGCACGGCATTCCTGCGCATCGCACCGTGATCAGCTGCACAACTGATGGCATATTAACCGATGCTACCGAAGATGAGCTCGATTTATCCGGCGAGTTGTGTCAACGGTTTCAAAGTCTCATAGATAGGGTGTAAACATGGCTAAAATGATCGAAGTTAAGCATGAAGTTATTCAAGTGCTGTCGATGAAGACCCGTGGTGCCGCGACGCTTATACATGGCAATAACCCGAAGGTGCTCAACCAGGTACTGGCTAAAGTCGGTGTCTCGCCGCCGCCGGATTGTAAAGACCACAACCACTACATCGTCGATCTGTTTCTAAACCGGTATCCAGGGCAGAAAACTATGACGCATCCCTTTGTGCCGGTGCGTGATCAATGGATTAAGTTGCTGGATGTATTTCGGATGGAGCGGGAAACAAAGCTGAGCTTTGAATATGACTTCAAGCGTCGCCCTGTCAATGCACGTATGGTCGTGGCGGGTGATGTCGAGCATTTAGCTTTTGATACCGTACCGTGGTCAACTGTATCGGAGGCAGAAATGGCGCGTGTCTTTTTTGATAGCTGGCGTAAAAACCGCTGTTTAAAAACGATGGATGACTGGGATGATTGGCAAGACCGTTACCTTACCATGCTCGGCATGGAAAAAGTGCGCAGGCAGCTTGAAAAAGGGCGTCGTCTGCCTGTTCAAGTCACTGATGAGGGTTCTGCTGGTATCTTGAAACGCTTGTTTCTCCGCGCTTATGCAAAACGTGAATGGGGTTTACAGCGGACCTTGAGCTACCCGAAGGTATTATTAGTCCTGAAGGATATTGGTTTTCCAGTTACGGATCATGATGCCAAAAACGGCAATAAAGGTGTGCTGTTGTCCAATATCGTGCCGCGCACGCCGCGTACCGAAGCGCTTATGGTCGGTTTGCTGTTGGCATTTGATGGCTTGGACGTTGATCAGATTTTCATTCCAGACTGATCATTGGCGTATTTGCCTCTTGGTATTAGAGCATTGATATTTGACCAGTTGGCCGAGCAAGGTTATAAGTCGTCGACGTCAGCGGTGAAAAAAACGGTAATAAATGTTGCCAACGGCCCGGAAGCCGTTGGCGGTTGTGGTTTGCTACTTAATAACGTCTTCGTCTTGTTGGCGTGGTAATTTCGATGTTGGTGAAAGTTTCCTCTCCGATGTCGGTGTCGAAAGCCCAAGCCGCGCCGCGCGTGAGTTGATACTTATTGCGCCCTGTTTCCAGTTCTTTGTCGATGTTTTTGTGCAAGGTGCGGTCGGCGTCCGTCAAATTGTGTTTGAACTTGTACAGTCCGCCGAGATTGACCATCATTACCCGTATCTTGACCGCGCTGACTTGGTAGACGACTGTCTGGCCTGTCTCTTCAGCATAAATAACAGCCTGCAATCCAGGCGAGGTCAGCATATTAACGATCTCACCGGCAACGACGATATGGTTATCGACAAAGCCGAAAACTACGTCGCCATAGCTGACAATCTGATCCGGATTGGTGTTGACCAGATGCAATGTAATAATGGTTTCCGCGCGATGATGCGGAAAACTTTCCGGCAGGTCTATGGCCCAGTAATTGAGCGTGTCTTCGTAATGGTCTCTGTATAATGTCACTGTGGTGACTCCGTTATATTATTGAAGTGGTGTCCGGCGTTCTGGTACCGGCCCTAAAAGCGATGAAAATAGCTCGCTAATGTACTGTTAACGGGTGATTGCCG
>JAYVGW010000287.1:0-4842 GCA_043771735.1 Methyloglobulus sp. | reverse complement strand
CAGTAATGACAAATACATGATTAAACGCACCGTCATGCGCTACGTCCTTGGTGTCGAAAAGGAAATCATCGATTTTCGAAGCCGCATGAATCAATTCGATTTACCCTATTTACTCATTTATTCCGAAAACGATCCCATCACCCCCGCTTGGGGAAACACGAATTTCGCAGCGGCAACACGGCATAAAAACGACCATAACCGCGTCGTTTTGCTGGCCGGCAATCAATATCATGAGCAGCTTTTTTCCGCCCAGCCGTTGCGAAAACAAATTCTGAATGTTATCGATGATTGGCTACAGGAACGGCTGAACAACCTTGGCGAAGCCAAATGAGACAACCTGCTTAAATTGATTATCCGCCTGAGCAGCTTGCGGCTCTTAATTTAATATTTAACGATGACAAAGCCATTGATTTATCACTTTGGAAATATTGGCATTAACCGGTGCGATGAAAAACTGGTTTGTAATGATAAAACGCCGATTTCTCAATAGGAATCAGATAAATACGGGAGCTTAATTGCCCTCATATTTTTCTGAACGAGAATCATAAGTGGTTGTCAGATTCATTTTGCATTGGAAGTGGCTCTACTATGCAATCAGCACACACTAGGGTAAAGTTGTGACTATAAGCATCTGGAATGATTAAATCTGGGAATCAAAATGAGGCAATTTATTCAGCATCTCGCAGAAAAAAATCACCATCAAGCAACGCATTTGTTGCAAATATTAACGGCGATTCAGTTCCGCTATCATTATGTACCCAAGGATGCGATAGAGCAGTTGGCCGAGTTGTTACACATTCCACGAACCCGCATTATCAGCGTTGTTGAGTTCTATAGTTTTTTACATTTAACGCCCAGAGGGCAGTATGAACTCCTGATCAGCGATTCCATTACTGACCACATGTTGGGTAAGAGGGACATGGCCGATTATCTGGCACAGAAACTAAATGTGGCTGTCGGTGAAGTGCGGGAAGACGGCCTGGTTAGCCTCGATAACACCTCATGCACGGGGATGTGCGATCAAGGCCCTGCCGGGTTGGTTAATGGCTATGCGTTGACGCGTTTGGATCGCTCGCGCATCGACTGTATTACCGACCTGATTAATCAGCAAAAACCATTAAATGAATGGCCTTCCGAGTTATTTAAGGTGAACGATAACCTGATCAAATCCGACTTGTTGTTAGATAACGCCATCGTAGCGGGTGAGGCGCTTAAAGCGACTTTTAAACGGGGTTTGCAGGAAACGCTGGCGGAAATTAATCAATCAGGTTTGCGTGGTCGCGGAGGCGCGGGATATTCCACAGGATGGAAATGGCATCTGTGTTATGAAGGGCCTGAAGAAGAGGCGTTTTGCGATATAGACACACAAAAACAGGCGCATCGGGTTGTGATTTGCAATGCCGATGAAGGTGAACCTGGCACATTTAAAGACCGGGTGCTGCTGAACAGCTATGCCGATCAGGTAGTTGAAGGCATGACGGTTTGTGCTGCCATTATAGGCGCTAAACAAGGCTTTCTGTATTTGCGCGGCGAGTATTTGTTTGTTTACGATAAGCTGCAAGGAATCTTGGATGAACGCCGTAAGGCTGGTCTACTGGGCAGCAATATCCTGCAACAAGGGCTGGATTTTGACATTGAAATCCATCTGGGAGCGGGTGCTTATATTTGTGGTGAAGAATCCGCGTTAATCGAATCACTGGAAGGGAAAGCTGGTATTCCTCGAAACCGTCCGCCTTATCCAGTCACTCAGGGCTATTTGGGGAAACCTACCGTCGTCAATAACGTGGAAACTTTTCTGGCGGCGGCGGCCATTGCTGTACATGGTGGTGACTGGTTTGCGAAAATAGGCACGGAAAAATCAAAAGGCACAAAAATCCTGAGTATCAGCGGCGATTGTTTACGCCCCGGTATTTACGAATACCCATTTGGTACTACCATACAGGCTATCCTAAGCGATTGCGGTGCAAGCGATGTGTTGGGTGTACAAGTTGGTGGACCATCGGGAACCTTTATTTCCAACCAGGAATTTGGCCGGAAGGTTTCGTTTGAAGACCTGTCAACCGGTGGCTCGTTTATCATATTCAATAACACGCGAAATATTCTCGATATTGTCCATAATTTTACCCATTTCTTTGCCCACGAAAGTTGCGGCTTCTGTACGCCGTGCAGGGTTGGAACCTCGTTATTGAAGAAACAGCTTGATAAAATTGTTGAAGGCCACGGCTCGGCAGGTGATGTCGTCGCGCTGGAAGAATTAAGCCAGATCATTAAAAAACATAGCCACTGCGGACTTGGGCAGACGGCAGCAAACCCGGTGTTGACGACACTGGAACGTTACTCCGATTTGTACCAAAGTAAATTGAAGAAAATCAGCTATGAACCGGGCTTTGATTTGGATGGTGCGCTGGAGACAGCGCGGCGCATGGCCAATCGCGATGATTCGCGTGCACACCTGTCGCAAGTTGGGGAAGAACATGAATAAGACATTTAGCGTTGACGGCAGGACCATTCCTTTTGAGGACGGGCAAACCATCATGGAAGCGGCGGCGGCAGCGGGCATCTATATTCCACACCTGTGCCACCATCCCGATTATACGCCGCACGGCAGTTGCAAGCTGTGCAATGTCAAAGTGAATGGCCGCGTGTGCTCTGCCTGCACTTTTCCAGCAATGGAAGGGCAGGAAATTCTTAACGAGACCAAAGAACTGAACGAAGACCGGCGCAGGATCACGCAAATGCTGTTTGTCGAAGGCAACCATTTATGCCCTGGCTGCGAAAAAAGTGGTAACTGCCGATTACAGGCGGTTGCCTATCATTTGAATATGCTCGACAACCATTTTCCACATTTTTTTGCGAATCGGGTGGTAGATGCGTCGCATCCTGATGTCATGATCGACCATAACCGCTGTATTTTTTGTACGCTGTGCGTTCGCGCCAGCCAGCAAAAAGACGGCAAGGATGTGTTTGCGCTCAGTGGCCGCGGCATTAATCAACGCCTGATTGTTAACGCTGCAAGCGGGCTGTTAAAAGATACCGACCTGGAAGCGACGGATGCCGCCGCGCATATCTGCCCAACCGGAGCGATCCTGATAAAGCGTACGGGTTATCAGATACCAATTGGTGAACGTATTTACGACCATAAGGAAATTGATCAAGTCAGCTCGGCCGCATCCGGTTCCATACCGTCTGCGGCACTTCCGCCATCCCTGGCAGTCGGAGCAGATGAACATGGCCAATAAAATCAAAATCGCAACCACATCGCTGGCCGGATGCTTTGGCTGCCACATGTCGTTTCTTGATCTCGATGAACGCTTATTACAGTTAGCAGAGTTTATCGAATTTGACCGGTCGCCGTTTACCGATATAGAACATTGCACACAATGCGACATCGGCTTGATTGAAGGCGGCGTTTGTAATTCAGAAAACGTGCATGTCCTGCGCGAATTCCGTAACCATTGCAAAATTCTGGTTGCGGTCGGCGCTTGCGCCATCAATGGCGGTTTGCCTGCGCTGCGTAACTTTATTCCACTGGAAGAATGTCTGGCGGAGTCTTATCTGGACGGTATAGGCATCGAAAACCCCCAAATCCCCAGAGATCCAGAGCTGCCGTTATTGCTGGATAAAGTCCGCCCAATCCATGAAGTCGTGAAAATCGATTATTTTCTGCCGGGCTGTCCGCCGTCTGCCGATGTGTTCTGGAAATTTCTGACCGATTTTATTGAGGGGCGTGAACCTGCGTTGCCTTATGAGTTGGTGCATTATGATTAATAATCACTTCCCAAATTTCCTGAAAATGGATGTATTCTGTGTACTTTTAAGGAAACAATAAATTAATGAGAAAAGCATGAAAACGAAAGAACTGATTGCTGAAGCTGTTTCCTTGCCTGTCGAAGAAAGGGCATTGATTGTTGATTCTTTGCTGAGAAGCTTAAACACGCCTGAATCCGCTATTGACAAAAAATGGGTTGCAGTGGCGAAGAACCGCCTTCAACAGTTAAGAACCGGTGAAGTAACGGCTATTTCCAGTGAAGAGGTGTTTAAAAAAATAGCGGCCCGATTTCAGCTATGAATGTACTGTTTCATCCAGATGCTGAATTGGAATTCAATGAAGCTATTGGTTATTACGAAGCCATAGAAAATGGGCTGGGTTACGATTTTTCACTAGAAATTGCTGCTACCCTAGCCAGAGTTGTCGCTTTTCCAAAGGCATGGCCAACCATTGAAGGCGAGATTCGGCGGGCTTTAGCGAGGCGGTTTCCATACGGTATTTTGTATGCCGAAGATGAAGATAACGTCAGTGTTGTTGCCGTTATGCACCTACACAGAGACCCCACATATTGGAAGTATAGAATTTAGAGGGTTGTCGGCGTTTGAGTAATTCAACACATCGCGTATTGTAGAGACGCAAAATCTTGCGTCTCTACGCCGCAACAAACGGGCATAACCATGTACGAACATTTAGAAACCGCTAAAAACCCTGAAAACCTGAAACGCGTGGTCGTTGATCCTGTCTCTCGCGTCGAAGGCCACGGCAAAGTCACTTTATTGCTGGATGCAGATAACAAAGTTCAGCAAGCCAGACTGCATATTGTTGAATTCCGCGGTTTTGAGCGCTTTATTCAAGGCCGACCGTATTGGGAATTGCCGGTTTTAGTGCAGCGTCTATGTGGCATTTGTCCGGTGAGCCATCATTTAGCCGCTGCTAAAGCTATAGACCAACTGGTCGGTATTGATCCTGAAAACTTACCCGTTTCAGCGGACAAATTAAGACGTCTCCTGCATTTTGGGCAAGTTCTGCAATCCCACTCCCTGCATTTCTTTCATTTATCCAGCCCTGATTTA
>JAYVGW010000286.1:0-23420 GCA_043771735.1 Methyloglobulus sp. | reverse complement strand
ATTTTAACGGTTTTGCCTACCCAGTCATTTTCCACGAAACCTTCTTGCCCCGACGTATCTATCATTACGTTAGGGCGAAAGCGCCGGACTTCAAAGCGACCTTCAGGGTAATGGTGTTGCATGGCGGCTATAGAGCTGGTCGTCAGCAAATGCAACGCGGCGTAGTCGAAGAATGTGCCTAGTGGCGCGTCGCCTGCGACCGCTTCGTTGGAAACCTCGTTGGCCTCGCCTTCATATTCAGGCCAAAATTGTTCCAGTTTGGCATTTTTTGGGGATTGGGTTTGCAGCACGACCTTATGGCCTAAATATTGAGACAATTTTTCATTGATGTCGCTTTGGTCGCTGCGCAATACCGTGCCGTCCGGCAGGGTTATCCACAAAGGCTGTAAGCTGTTCTGTGAGGGCAGTGTAGCGAAAGCGGCGCGGTAAGCGAAAAAATTCGGCCATTTTTTGGGGTTTTTGGCGCTGATTACCTTGCCGGTTTCGACATCTACCAGTGCATAAGAGCGGTCACCCAAAAGGCCACCGACGGTTACTTCTGCGCCATTCAGTTCTTCGCCCATCATGGATTTAACAGGGTAACGCCAGAGCGTTGCGACAGTTGCGGTTGTGTTGTTGGTCATGTGTTTTCCTTATTCTTACGTTATTAGCGAGATTAGCATAAAACTATTATCGAATCGAATCAATAATAAAGTTAACGTATGAAAACTCATAAGCCCATTCTCCCTCGGAGGGTAAGGTTGGGATTGGCCCTCCCTTGGGGGAATAGGGCGGCTTTCTTAACGCCACATAAAGCACTCCCGATTTTATCAACTATTCCTTAACGATAGTGATAAAATTCAACCAAAAACAAGGGGAGGGCTGGCATTGTCGGAAAATAATCAAAAGCATATTCAAAAACACAAGATCGTGATCGTGGGCGGTGGTGCGGCAGGGTTGGAGCTTGCCACCAGTTTGGGCCGAAAGTTAGGCAAAAAAGGGCTGGCAGAAGTCATGTTGCTTGATGCCACTTCCACGCATATCTGGAAACCGCTGCTGCACGAGGTTGCTGCTGGTACCCTGGATGAGGCCGAACAAGTAGAGTATTTGGCGCAAGCGTACCGCAACAAATTCCGCTTCCGGTTAGGGAAAATGGAGGGGCTGGACCGCAAGAAAAAAGAAATAACCGTGAGTCCTACCTTCAGCGATAGTGGAGAAGAACTGATTCCGAGGCGAACATTTGGTTACGATACGCTGGTCATGGCGATTGGCAGTGTCAGTAATAGCTTTGGCATCAAAGGCGTGGAAGAGCATTGCCTGTTTCTGGATACTACCTCGCAAGCTTTTCGGTTTCAAAAGCAACTGGTTGAATCTTATATAAAAAACCATGCCGGCGCGGATGCCACAAAAAATAAGCGGCTTTCGATTGCCATTGTCGGCGGCGGTGCGACAGGTGTTGAGTTGTCCGCAGAGTTGCATGAGGTTACCAACCTGCTTGCAGTTTATGGATTGAATGAATCCAGCAATGTAAAACTGACTATTATCGAAGCTTCACCGCAGTTATTGCCCGCGTTGCCCAGCAAATTGGCGCTTGCCACACAAGACCAGTTGGCAAAGCTTGAGATTGACCTGAAACTAGGCTGCCGCGTGATCGAAGTCACCAAAACAGGCATCAAAACGCTAGACGGCGAAACTATTCCGGCAGACCTGAAAGTTTGGGCGGCAGGCATTAAAGCGCCGGACTGGTTAAAACGGCTGGATGGGTTGGAAACCAATCAAATCAATCAATTAGTCGTTGATGAAACCTTAAAGACGAATGACGATAACATTTTTGCTATTGGCGACTGCGCCGCTTGTCCCTGGACTGGACATAAGGGTAATGTCCCGCCCAGGGCGCAGGCCGCGCATCAGCAGGCGACGACCTTATGTCAAACGATTGTTAATCGTTTGTCGGGCGGTGCGTTGATAAAGTATAAGTACCATGATTACGGCTCGCTGGTGGCCTTGGGCAAGTACTCCACGGTCGGCAATTTGATGGGCAACCTGATGGGTACAGTCACCATCGGTGGATTTATTGCCCGTGTTGTTTATCTGTCGCTCTACAAAATGCACCAAGTAGCGATACACGGCTACTACCGCACTGCATTATTGACGTTGTCGAATTTATTTCGGCGGAGCGCCCATGCAAAAATCAAGATGCACTAACCATAGCCATTCACCTTTCTAATTTCCTTAACCTTTCACATACACCAATAACATGCTTGAAATTGAATACGAGTTCAGAGAAGACGATTTAATCCATTTCAACGAAATGCGCTTTATGCAGACCGATGAATACCGCAACCAAATCAAAAAGAACCGCTGGATAGTGCCGGGCATCATGATGCTGATCGGCACTTTCTACTATTACTACTATGCCGATTTGAAAGCGACCGGCTATATCATGCTGGTTGCAGTAGTTTGGGCATTGTTTTCGCCCCAAGTCATTATGTTGAATATAGGACGGCAGGTACTCAAAACCTATACACATAAAGAAAGAAAAGCCATGTTCGGCACTTACGTGCTGACGATTGATCCTGCAAACCCCAATTTTTTGTATGAAGTGTCACCCAGCGGCAAGAACAAAATGGCATGGTCCGAGTTGGTCAGGGTGGATTACGGTAAAGGCTATGTTTACATCTATCTCGACTTGGCTACCGCATTGGTGATACCAGAAGCCACCTTAAAAAGAGGTGATTTACAGGCTTTTGCCAAGCAGGTTGAGAAAATGATTGAGTTGCATGGCTGAATCCAGTATTTCATAACTTCGATTTCCCGTATTACTTTAAACTTCACACGGATCACTTTGCTGGTATTAGTTTTTTAAGCGATGAATATACTTCGCTAAAAATATGACAAATCAGGTTCAAATGACGGATTCCGAAGCAGCAAAGCTAATTGATGCGCTTGCTTGCGCCCTTACGGTTGCTGCAAAAGCACGTAGTGCCGATTGGGGTTTGTTTTGTCAGGTAATTACTCTCCGTGACGATCCAGGTTCAGCCTTAAAAGAACTCCGTGGCCTTCATAACCTAGTCCAGAGCATCCCTGCGTTAGAATTTTTTAACCACGCCTGTCAATACACTCTTGGATACCAAAAAGACGTGAGATTCCACTTTCTTGTGGAATGGCTTATTTCAAGAGGGCAACAGGTTGGTGCCGAGCAGGCAATAAAGGACTTGATTCGTTACTTGAACGCCGACACCATCGAAGTGACAGAGATTCTGGCGATTGATGGGTTTGATGTTAAAGAAAACATCAAAATTGGTGATTACGAACTCATTGCTTGGAATAACCTGGCTATGACTGACACCAAATTCCAAATTGCTGTACGCGGTTTATTTGGTGGTAGAGATCCAACAGCCGCCCTTATTCAACGACATGAAATTCAACGAGTACATGTTCGTCTGTGGGATCGCTATATACCCGATGTTTTTCCCTCACTTGAATCCGCTCTTGAGGTGTTGCGTTGTATAACAGCGATAGCTGGCGGAGGATTTTGCTTGCTTCACCATTGGTTTGAACCGCCGGAGTGGGCTGCTTGGGGAGTTTGTCGTTCTTCATTTGGAGTCGATTCAACTACAATTTTGCATTCAGTTTCTCTGAATGAATCAGATGTGCCGAAACTGCATGAATGCGTATCACATTTTAGAGCCTTGGATGAGAACAGTCGATTACGGCTATTGGTTCCGATGGATCGGCTGAACCGATCTTACTTAACTGGAATGCGTCATGTTGATAAGGCTATCGAACTTGGAATAGCATTTGAGTCATTGTTTTCGCCCATTAAACTTACTGAAAATATAACTTCTACCGTTTGCAACCGTGCTGAAAAATTTCTTGGAGGAACACGTAAAGAGCGCCGAAAAATAAACAATACATTCCGAGATATTTACGATTTACGATCACGTTCTGTACATACAGGTCGGTTTGATGCCGGTGGTTCTGATAAATGGAGTGATTACCAAAAAGTATGTGATGTACTTGAGGAAGGGCAAAGACTGGTTGGTCGATCATTGGTAAAAGTTATTCTTGAGGGGAAACCTGATTGGTAAAGTTTTGATATTGAGGCAATGCCAAGACCATAGCCCACATTAGCATTAGCGTAATGCGCCGCATGTCAAATAGACAAATAGGGGAGTTTTATGACAACAGTTAAAGAAAAAGTATCCGAAATCGTTCAAGCTCAACCAGACGACAACAGCTTTGATGAAATTCTGCGTGATTTAGCTTTTTCAAGAATGATAGAACGCGGCCTAGATGATTCTAGGCAAGGCCGAACTATGCCTAACGAAGAAATGGAACATCGAATCCATACGTGGCAGAAATAAACTCGGAGGTGGATACCGTAAAAGATAAGTCAACCGCCGCAACAAATGTTGTTACTGCTGGTATGGCGAGGTTTTTTAATCTAGTAATATTACTAGACGGAATGGGTGTTTTGTGCTAGCTCACAAGCTCCAGCTTGGGAATTCGGTCAGGGAAGCTCTAGCTTCCCGTCACGCGAAGCTAGAGCTTCGGCTACCTGGTCCCCAAGCCGGAGCTTGGCAACCAGCGTATTTTTTTTTGAACCTTTCACCTTGAATCTTAATGCTAAATTTTAAAAACATCGCCCTGCGCCGTGGCGCGCGGGTGTTATTTTCCAATGCTTCATTTACCATCCACAAAGGCCAAAAAGTCGGTTTTACCGGGGCCAATGGCGCGGGTAAATCCAGTCTATTTGCGTTAATCAGAAATGAACTGCACCTTGACGAAGGCGATTTCTCCATGCCGCCGGGGCTTGAGATTGCCCATGTCGCCCAGGAAACGCCAGCTGTGTCGAGTTCCGCCATTGACTACGTCATGGATGGCGATAGTGAATTACGGCGTTTGCAACAACAATTAACAGCCGCAGAAACCAGCCACGACGGCTTAAAACAAGCCGAACTCCATGCTGCACTTGAAAACATCGGCGGTTATACCGCACAGGCGAAAGCGGCGCGATTGATGAATGGCTTAGGCTTCAAGTCTGAGCAGGAAAAAAATGCCGTCAGTTCCTTTTCCGGCGGTTGGCGGATGCGGCTTAATCTGGCGCAGGCGTTGATGTGCCGTTCCGATGTGCTGTTGTTAGATGAGCCAACTAACCATCTTGATTTGGATGCAGTGATCTGGCTGCAAGACTGGCTGTGTAAGTACGATGGTACCTTATTGCTAATCTCGCATGACCGCGATTTTCTCGACACCATTGCGACGCATATTGTTCACATTGAGCAAAATAAAATAGACATCTACACCGGCAATTATTCCGATTTTGAAAAAATGCGGGCGGAAAAATTGGCGCAACAACAATCTGCTTACCTCAAGCAGCAGCGGGAAATTGCCCACATCCAAAGTTTCGTTGATCGCTTTAAAGCCCAGGCTACCAAAGCACGGCAAGCGCAGAGCCGGATCAAAGCGTTGGAGCGCATGGAAGTCATCGCGATGGCGCATGTCGATTCGCCGTTTGATTTCAGCTTCCCCAAACTCGGAAGGATGCAAAACCCTTTATTGCAATTGGATAAGGTTGACATCGGTTACGGTCAAACCAGAGTGATTCAGGGGGCCAATTTATCCATTTCGCCCGGTGACCGCATTGGCTTATTAGGGCCAAACGGAGCAGGTAAGTCCAGTCTGATTAAAGTCTTGGCTGGTGATATGCAGCCAATATCAGGAACTCGGCTTGAAGCCGAGACATTGAATATCGGCTATTTTGCCCAGCATCAACTGGAACAACTGCGCTTGGATGAAAGTCCGTTACGGCATTTGCAACGAATCGATGCAAAAGCTACGGAAAAAGACTTGCGTAATTTTCTTGGTGGGTTCGATTTTCAAGGCGATAAGGTAACAGAAGCCGTCAAGCCGTTTTCCGGCGGTGAAAAAGCCCGTTTGGTGTTGGCATTGCTGGTTTATAAAAACCCCAACCTGTTGTTGCTGGACGAGCCGACCAATCATCTGGATCTGGAAATGCGCCACGCTTTGAGTGTGGCGTTGCAAGATTATCAGGGCGCAATTGTTTTGGTTTCACATGACAGGCACTTACTGCGTACCGTAACCGACCAATTTTTGCTGGTAGGTGAAGGCAAATTACAGCCGTTTGATGGTGACCTTGAAGATTACCGGATGTGGCTTGCCGAGCGAAAAAAGGGTGAAGAAAAAAATACAGATGAGCTTGCCACTACGGTTTCACGGAAAGACCAACGCAAACAGGATGCCGAGCGCAGGCAAAAACATAAGCCTTTGCTGGATGCCTTAAAAAAAGCGGAGCAAGCGGTTGAAAAATATCACAATGAACAGCGTCGATTGGAAACCGAACTGGCCGACCCAGAAATTTATGCCGAATCCCAAAAAGACAAGTTAAAAAAATTGATGGCCCACAAGGCGGAAGTTGATAAAGCCCTTGATGCCGCCGAGACGGGCTGGATGCTAGCAGAAGAACGCCTGGAGGCGGCAAAGGCGGAATATTTGTCAATCCTCGATTAAGTCTTGTGGTAAGGCCATGCAACAGGGATTAGGCCTTGTGAAATATTGATGCCGAACCGATAAGTATATAACTTGCCTTGCAAGAGATTTTCTATACATACTTTAATTCAATAAGCAACATATCAATTCTTAATCCTTTGACTATACTGATGTACAGTTGCAGAGAATCCTCAAGTAAAACAGGATAAGCGCTTGTGCAGAGACATGCCAGAGAGAATTTAAGGCAATAAAAGGGTTCACTGGATAAAATTATGTTGTGGACAGGATAGATATAAGAATACTATATGCTCCATAATAAATAGGATGAGTAAAGTTCGGCATCTTATTGATATAAATATAACTAAGGGGGATAAAATGTATCATTTTAAGTCAAGTATATTTGGTAAGTTCCAATTGTTTCTGGGCATGGTTCTCATGTTCGGGCTTTTTTCGTCGATTTCAGCTGCTGTCAGCCCAGAGTTTAAGTTGTTGCTATCTTTTGACGAGCAGGCAGGTCATCCTATTGGCAAGCCGGTTCAGGATGCCAATGGCAATACTTATAGTGTCACAGGTTATAGTGGCGGTCAGAATTTAGGGGCGGTGTTCAAAATCGATGCATCAGGCATCTATACCGTTATCCATCTTTTTGATGGTATCAACGGATCGGATCCACGCTCCAGCTTGATTTTAGGTAGTGATGGCAATCTCTATGGCACCACTTACTCTGGCGGCGATTCTGATGCTGGTACGATATTTCAAATCAATATTTCCGGATCAACGCCGCTCCATACCGTCCTGTATTCCTTCGACGGTTCTAGCGCCGGCCACCCAATAGCGGGTGTCAATATGGGCAGTGATGGCAAGCTCTATGGGACAACCTATCTAGGGGGTGACTATGGCATCGGGACGGTATACCAGCTCGATATTTCTAGTACGGCTCCTGTCTTTGGTGTCCTGCATTCATTCTTTGGTTTTGACGGCGGTTATCCCAAAGCCGGTGTGATCCAAGGCAAAGATGGCAAATTCTATGGAATCAGTACGTTGCCCGATGGTGGAAATCTATTTCAGATCGATATATCAAGCGGTACACCAGCCTATAGCAGTGTGCACCAGTTCGACAGTATCAGCGGCAATCTGCCTGCAGAGGATTTAATCCAAGGCAGTGACGGAAAGTTCTATGGGACTACCCAAAAAGGCGGAAACATGGGCTTCGGGACTGTATTTCAGCTCGACACTTCTGGGGCCACGCCAAGCTATACCGTTTTGCATAACTTCGATGGTGGTCATGGGGCGAGCCCGCGTGCCGGCTTAATCCAAGGCAGTAACGGCAAGCTCTATGGAACCGCCTATTATGGCGGCTTTTACAACGCGGGAACGGTGTTTCAGGTCGATATGTCCGGGCCTGCACCCATCTACACCGTACTGCACGAATTTGACCGCACTGATGGTGGCTATCTTGACTCTGGCCTGATCCAAGGTAAGGATGGCAATCTCTACGGCACTACCTACTATGCCGGCATTACAGACCAAGGCACGGTCTTCCAGATCGACATCTCTGGAACGACACCACTACTTACTGTCCTGCACGAATTTGATGGAATCACTGGCGGGCTCCCTGGCGCTCTGATCTTAGGTAGTGACGGCGACCTCTATGGCGGCACTAGTGAAGGCGGTTCTTTCAATGGCGGTGTACTTTATCGGATACGAATGAACAACTGTACCAGTTGACACTCCCTTAGGTTGCGGTGAATGATAGGTTTGGCTTAAATCCCGTAAGAACGGATACAGTTGTAAGCCCTGTGTGTTGAATAAGGATGTTGATGGAGAAAGTGATGGCCTGTCCGTGGCCGGTGCTACGGACACCTCGCGCCCAGAATCATTACACTTGCTTTCTAGGTGGCAAAGCGGCCTTATATGCGGACGGGCATTTCGTTTATTCTCCAGTTAAGCGGAATTTCCGTAGCATACACACCTTTACCTACCAAGTGACCGACACTAGTTATCCAGCCACGGTAACTTTAACCATACGGCCAAGATGAAAATAGTACAGCCTGGCAGAGAGAGTTACGCACCATTTACCCAAGTCGTATAGCCAAAATTCCTGGAAAAGGATGCAAGATGCGTAACTACGGTGCTAGGCCAAATTCACCTATACTCTAAATTTGGATGTATGGTGCTTTCAGGACAGTCATAGCGTTAGTCAATCGCATAATAACCAGGGGCGATGTAAATCTGCTATATTTCTACTAGTATGTTGAAATAAGAGGAGAATGCAATGCACGGTATTAAATTAGGTTTCTGTTGGAATGTCCAGTTGTTGCTTTGCATGGTTCTCATGCTCGGTATTTTTCCGCCCATTGCCACAGCGGTGGCGGCTCCTGTTGTTGAAATTTTGCACTCCTTTGCTGAAAATGAAGGGCAGGATTTCGAAAATCCGATTCAAGATGCCGACGGCAATTTATACGGCATGACTTTTGGAGGCGGAACAAATCAACACGGTACAGTTTTCAAATTAGATACTGCCGGAAATTACAGTATCCTTTACTCGTTCAGCGCTACTAGTAATGGTGGCACTTCGTTGGTTCTAGGCAGTGATGGCAAACTCTATGGGATAGACGGTTATGGAACTGCGGGGACACAATTTGAAATTTTTCAGCTTGACATAACCCTACCCGCGCCTGTCTACACTGTTATCCATGTATTTGATGACAACGTCCCCCCCAATTTGATTCAAACCAAAGAAGGTAAGTTGTATGGACTTGCCGACGGGGTAGTGTTCCATCTTAATACTTCTGGAGTGGCGCAAGTCTACACGGTTCTGCATGAGTTTGATGATATCAATATTGAAAAAGTAGTCCCAGGCAGTGATGGCATGCTCTATGCCTTAAGCTACTCTACGCGAGGTACTCAAAATGAGTTCAGGCTTCACCGGCTTGATGTTTCGAGGTTAATACCAGTCTCTACTCTCGAGTATACCTTTACTCTTGACCCTAATCAGCAAGTGACGAATATATTTCAGGGCAGTGACGGTAAATTTTATGGAAATATTGATCGTGATCAGAGCCGTCCACCACTGTTTCAAGCGACAATTTTCCAACTCGATATCTCCGTGGCAACGCCTGTACATACCATCCTGCACGTCTTTCCAGATTTCGTCCAAGGCGGTGTTTTGTTCCAAGGCAATGACGGCAAGCTATATGGGGTTTTTGGATCTTCCAGAGATAGCATTTTCCAAATCGACATTTCTGGAGTCGTGCCAGCCTTTAATGTCTTCGTAGAGTCAACGAACGTAAGAGGCACTAATGTCCTTATGCAGGAAAATGACGGTAACATATATGGTAGCTCCACGTTAGACGGTATATTTGGTCTTGGGTTTATTTATCGGATACGAATGGATATTCCAGTAAACACCCCACCAGTTGCAACAAACGATAGCTTTGCCTTGACCCTAGCCAAAAGAAAATCACCAATAACAGTAGCTGCACCAGGCGTATTGGGCAATGATAAAGATGCCGAGGGTAAAGCCTTGGCCGTGGTCGGCGCTACCGCCACCGCGCCAAAAATCATTGAGTTTCCTCAAAGCGGCGGCAAAGTGGCCTTGTATGCGGATGGGCATTTCGTTTACACCCTAGGCAAAAAGTGCTTTTATGGTACCCGCAGCTTTACTTACCAAGCCACCGACGGCCAAGAAACCAGCAGCCCAGCCACTGTGACCTTAACCACTAAACGCCGCAAACATGGGCACGACAGGCATGAGAGTCCTAGACACGAGGGTTGACATCCTTCAACAGGCTTGGGATGAACGGTGGGGCGATTGCGTTCGTGGTGCGGCAGGGTTAGCGTACCTTTTATCTAGGACACAATTGATGTGAATGGTAGGCTTGGTATTGTGCTTAATCGAGCGACAAAGCGCGGGTATAAACCATACATGGCTCTGGATTCCGGCTTCCCTGCCGGAATGTCGAACGTTTTGGAGCTGGCTAAAGAAACTATGAAATATATCGGAGTTTATAGTCAACCCCTTAATCATCCTCATCTTCATAAATATCCCCCGTCTTATCCTTTTTGCCGTCGGCCAAGTCAGCATCTGCGGCACCAACCACCAGATTGAGGACTAATTCCGAAACGCCCAGATAATTGATTTTGCCTGATGCCAGCAAGGGAATGCTATCGACAACCAAGATTTTTTTGGGCAGGCTGATGGCGGCGACCCCAGGCGAGGCGGCGGCAAGTTGCTGAGTAGTGGCTTCCTTTTGGGTGGTGATCAGGATGACCAGTTCGCCTTTCCTGGCATCGGGGATGCTAGTGGCGGCGTGCAACGCGTTTGGCCAAGCGTTGGTGGCGAGTTGTTCCACGGCAGTCAAGGACACCATTTCACCGCTGACTTTGGCGAAGCGTTTGCTGCGGCCACGGATGCTGATGTAACCTTCCTCGTCCACATGGACGATGTCGCCGGTGTTGTACCAGCCTTTGCCATAGATGGATTCGGGCGGTATGAGCTTGCCTGGGTTATCGTTCAGCAGATAACCCTGCATGATGTTGGGGCCCTTTACGTGCAATTGCCCGGCATCTTCAATGCCTGGTATCGGTTCTAGCGTGTACTCCATGCTGGGCATAAAGCGGCCTACCGTTCCGGCCTTGTAGTACATGGGCGTATTTACCGACGTAATCGGCGTCGTTTCGGTTGCGCCATAGCCTTCCAGAATGCGGATGCCGAATTTGTCCAGCCATGTCAATCGGGTAGTTTCTTGCAGCTTTTCAGCCCCGGCGACGACATAACGCATGTTGTAGAAATCGTAAGGATGCGCTTTTTTGGCATACGCCGCCAAAAAGGTATTGGTGCCGAACATGATGGTTGCCTTGAGTTCATAAGCCATTTCAGGGATTACGGCGTAATGCAAGGGCGTGGGGTAGAAGAATACGCGCATCCCGCTCAGGATGGGCAGCATGGAGCCAACGGTGAAGCCAAAGGAATGGAACATGGGCAGGAAATTAAGCACCACGTCCTGCGGCGTAAAACTAATCCGCGCTTCCAGTTGCTTCAAGTTAGCCAATACGTTCGCATGGGAAAGTACAACGCCTTTTGGCGTACCTTCGGAGCCAGAGGTAAACAGCACCACCGCCGTGCTGTCTGGACTGGGTGCGGCTTTGCGATACCAGCAACCCGTAGTTTTGCCTCGCCAAAGAGCTTTGAGCTTGTCTTGTTGTGTAATGGATTGGGCGATGTCTTCCAGATAGACCAGCCGCACTTGCTTGCTTAAGGCTTCTGCTTCCGCAGATAACTTGCCTTTTTCGATAAATTGCCGGGACGTTAATATCGTTTTGACTTTGGCAATTCGGCAAGCGGAAAGCATATTGACCGAACCAGTGGAATAATTCAGCATAGCAGGGATTCGGCCTTGAGCTTGCAACGCCAAAATAGTGACTAAGGTTTTCGCAGAGTTGGGCAAGAATACGCCGACATTTTCACCTTGGTTGGTCAACTTGGCTAAAGCATTGCCCAGGATTATGGTGCGGGTAATCAGGGCGTTATAAGTTAAAGGTTTGCGTTCCAGGTCTTCGACGATTTCATGTTTGCCGCCATGAATTGTGCGCGCATCCAATAAACCCTGAAATATGGTTTGCCGGAATACGCTGGTGGTGAACATCATCTCACTCATGATGTCGGCAAGCAGATGGCCGCTAAATTTGCGCCTCGCCCTACCGCGCAAGTGTTCAGGTGCGGCCAATTGGGTAGGCGGCAGGATGTGGATAGTGATCTTGGGAAACCAGCGTAACCGCACGACCTTATGCAGCCTTGAAAAATGGGTATATTGCCCACCCGAGATTCGGATGGGCAGCACGGTTGCTTGTGACTTATCAGCCACCATACCCGTGCCATCATAGACTTTCATCAGTCCGCCAGTGACGGTGATGCGGCCTTCGGGGAAAATCACGGTGCGGGTGTCGTTACGCAAATGATGGATCAAATTCTTCAGGGACATCGGTTGGGTGGGGTTCATGGGGAAAATCTGTGACAACCCCAAGAATGGCTGTAACCACCAACGCTGAGAAATATGCGTGTTTATCGCAAACGTGATGTCATCCGGCAGAAAGACCCACAACAATAACGGATCGAGAAAAGACGTGTGATTGGCGATAATCAACACCCGCTTTCCGGCTTTTTCGTAATTTTCCGCACCCGTGATCTCAACCCGGTAAACCAAGGTCAGGATGGCCTCCACCACTTTGCGTAACACCTTTTTCAGCATAATTCCCCTCCTTGCATTATCTTAGCAGAGGTTAAAATATTTCAGCATCATAAAACATCAACGAACCGTAAAAAAATCGCAGATTTTGCACGATACAAAGCAAGAAGAAAAATTTATCGCACAAGGCTATAATGCAAACTAGTGAAAGTTTTAACCTTGATTGTGCATAATTAGCAGCGCGTGAAAATACTCAACCTATATTTCAAGAATATCAATTCCCTGGAAGGCGAAAACCGGATCAATTTTGAGCAAGCGCCGTTCACCGACACGGGGGTTTTTGCGATTACCGGGCCGAATGGATCAGGTAAGTCGAGTATCCTGGATGCTATTACCTTGGCGCTGTATGGCGAGACGTTCCGGTTTGATAAGCCCGCCCAACACATCATAACCCAACACAGCAGCGAGAGTTTTTCCCAAATTGAATTCGCCTTAGGTGATGATAAGTACCGTTCAAGCTGGCAGGTGAAGCGCGAAGGCGGCAATCCGCAAGGCGATGTCCTGCCGACTGAAATGAAATTGCTGCGCTTGACCAACCAAGAAGAAATCGTTGCTACTTCGCCACAACAGGTATGCAGCCGGATGGCCGAAATCACCGGCATGAATTTCCGCAGTTTTACCCGCTCGATAATGCTCGCCCAAGGCGATTTTGCGGCATTCCTTAATGCCCTCGACAGCGAGCGCATGGACATCCTGGAAAAAATCATCGGCACGGACATTTATGCAGGCTATAAAAAGGAAGCGACCGACAAGTTAGCGGAAGCGGAAAAAAACCTCACGTATTTACAACAAGATTTAGCGGCCGTGCCGTTAATTGAGCCGCAATCGCTTGAAGCTTGCGAGCTGGACTTAGCTGATTTTAGTGAGCAAACGGCGGAATATCAGGAAGAGATTAACAGCTTACGCCAGCAGCAAACCTTGTTGGCGAACACATTGACCATTAGAAACCAGATTGAATCCCAGGAAGCCAGGCTACAGGAAGCCATTACCCAACGTTTGGGCGTGCAAAAAAAGCTCGATCAGTTAGCGGCTGCTGAAAATGCATTGGATTTTAAGGGTGATATCGAAGTTGTCGCGCAAAAAAAGCAGCTTATCGAGCAGGAAAATACCGCGCTAACGGCTTTGCGTAATGAGCTCAAACAGATAGAAGGCACGTTGGCCTCAAGTTTTAATACGGTTTTGTTAGATGCGCCAGAAAAATCCTTCACTGAGCAAAAACAAGCCATAGACAGCATAAGGAACCAGGTCAGCTTGTTTAATGCAAACTGGCAATCCGAAGTTATCTTGTTGAAATCCTTGGCGGATCAGATTGCCGAAAAACAAACAGCATTGGATGAGGTATCTAAGTGGTTGGAAGAACACGCAATTGATAAGCCTTTGCTAGAAAATTTTCCTGAACTCGACCGATTAAAAAACCTACGGATCGCACTGGATGAATTTGACGAAAAAAAGAAAGCCTTGGGCAAATGGTCGAAATCCACCAACGCGTCCTTAGAGAAAAACAAGGGCAGTATAGACAAAAAAAACAATGAGCTGATCCAGCTTAAGAAGAAATTAGCTAACGAGGAAAAAGAGCTGGAAAAAGTTGCCCAAGGCAACACCCTGGAGCAGATTGAGGAATTGCATGCAGAACAGAAAGAGCGGGTAAAAGCTTTTGAGGAATTAGTCGCCTTAGCTAATGGTTATGAAAAGTTGACCCCGCAAGCCTTTTTTTTCGGACTATTTGGTAAGAAAAATACACCAGACAATAGTGCAAATGAATTGGAAGGCCAACTTGAGGCTTTACAGCAGCAGCTAAAACAAGACGAAAACATAAGGTTATCCCTGGAAAAGGCGATTTTTAATGATGCGCTGTTGGCGCGAATGGCACAAGACCGCGCCCATCTTGTTGACGGCAAACCTTGTCCCTTGTGCGGTTCTACCGATCACCCTTATGCTAAACGACCGCCCGCTCCGGCGAATACCCAACAAGCTTTGCTGGATCAGCGCATTAAGATCAAGCGGCTAACTGCCAACCTTAGCCAGCTTGAACAGCAAGTTAGATTGGCGCGAAAGTACGAAGAAAGGAATCATGCCAATCTAAATCAACAGAAACAGATTCGCGGTCGGTGGCTGACGCTTTGTAACCAATTGAATATTGCCAGCGCGGATTTGGATATTAAGAAAACCAGCATGATGAAGCGGCTGCTAACGATAGAATCTACCGACCTGAAAAATATAGCCATTTTGTTGGGCAAATATACGGGGGTTCAAAGAAAGATAGCAAAACTAAAGGCTGCAATCGAGAAAAATACCACCGTTGTCGGGCAATTACAGGCCTCCATACAAACAATTGAAGCGGAATGGCAAACAGAGCCGCAGCGAGCAGCCGAGACAAATACTGCCAGTGCCAAAGTCCAACAGGAAGAGCAGGAGCTGCTGGCAAAGCTAACAGGGCAGTTAACGCAGCTAGGTGAAGCTGTGCCGGCAAAAGGCAAGGAGGATGAGTTGCTTGGCCGCCTTAACCTTCGTCGCCAAGCTTACCAAGCATATGACTTCCGCAGCAAAACCATGACAGAGGAAATGGAAACCCTGGTATCGCAACAGGTCGCCGGCCAAGCCCAAATCGATTCCTATAAAGAACGGCTGGATTTTTACAATAACCAGTTGCACAGCGAAGAAGCAGTCGGCTTGCATCTGGCGTTGGTTGAAAAGCAGAAACTAATTGCGGATAAAGGACAGCTTGTCAGTCAATTAAAGGACGAGGCCGAAGCCTTGGCCCAGGCCATTGCCAATAAAATGCAGGAAACCCAATTTACCAGCCTAGACGAAATCGGCCAGATTTTAGAGTTAATGACAAGCCAGCCTGAATTCGTACAACAAAAAGAAAAATTAGATGCCGATGTTGCCCAGTGGGGAGGGGAACTGGATAAGCTTTATGCGCAGTTGGAAAGCCATGAAGGTGAAGCCAAGCCTGAGTTAACGCCAGAAGAAATCGAACTTAACATAAAGTCCGCCAAAGAAAAAATGGAACTGGCGGAACTTGAAGCTAAACGCTTGGAAACCATCGTCCGCGAACAAAAACAATATCAAGACAAATACGCCGACATCCTGGCGCAAGTGACCAGCCAGCAAGCTTTAGTGCAACAGGCGAACGCCGAGGTCGCGGAAATTTCGGCAGAAAATGGCATGGCTTTCCGCCGCCGCGTACAGGGGCGGATGGTGGAAAGGCTGTTATTGCAAACCAATGCGACGCTGGAAAAAATCAGTGGCCGTTACTATCTTCGGCAAAAAACTAGCGAGAGGGGCTTGGCCCTGGAAATTGAAGATACTTACCAGGGCAATGTCCGGCGTTTACCCAAAACCTTATCCGGTGGCGAGAGCTTCATCGTCAGCCTAGCGCTGGCATTGGGCCTTTCGGAACTGGCAAATAATGGCAGGTCGGTAGATTCGTTATTCTTAGATGAAGGTTTCGGTAATCTGGATGCGGAAACTTTATATACTGTAATCAACACATTGGAAGGATTGCGAGCGCATGGCAAAACCGTGGGCGTTATCTCGCATGTAGAAGCCGTGCAGAAACGCTTTAAGGCGCAACTGCAACTGGTAAAAAAACCGAATGGTTTGGGTGAATTGAGGAAGGTGTCTTAAGTTTGGCGGCAAGCCTTCATGGAGAATTACCCCAGTTGGTTTGCTAGTTTGCAATGATAAAGAACCCCTAAGCAAGTTGATTCCGCTAGTGGTTTCAGCCCAAGCCTAGCGTCAATTTTGCCGCTTGTTTGGATTGGGATGCCCAAACAAGCTTTCGCAAAATTGGTGGTTCTTTGGAATGTTTTATTTGATGGCCAGTTTACGTCTCAGTCCTGTTAAACCCAACAAAACAGGGCCAAATAACCATATCGCTGCCGGAACCGGGACCGGTTTGAGGCTGTAGTCGATTTCAATTTTGGCATTTTTGTACCAAAAATCCCCTGAAAAAGCTTTAACGGTGCCAGTAAATACTTTGTCCGCATTCGACAATTTATTTTTTACATCTATGCCCAAGTCGTACCACACAAATTTATCAATTTCTAATGGTATGTTATAGCTGCCAGTTACACCTTCAATGACTGACACTATGGCTTTTTCTGAACCATCTAACGGACTGGATGTGCCGTCACCGCAAGTTGTGGCTCCCGTATCGCCTTGTGCGCCACAATGTGCGGTGTTGTTTATGTCATCCACCGCCAAAAGCCACAATTTTGCAGAATTAATGACCCAGTTGGCATTCAAAATATAATTAATTTTAAAGTCTTTGCTAGAGTCTGCGCTGTTTGCAATCAACCTTTTATAATCCCACGGAGTTTCAGTGGTTACAGGGGCGGTGCTAGAACCGGTAGTAGCGTAAAAACTTACTGACGCCGCAAAGCTGACTGAGGAAAAAAGCCCTAACATTATGGCTGCAATAAAATAACATCGTTTTTTCATAAAATCTCCAATAAAACATAATTTAAACATTATGCAACCCAGCTATCTTTGGCATTCATTCAGAAGACCTGTGGTTTTCCGGCCTTGTTTCTCAACAAGTGTGGCTATGTGGTTGTCAATAGGTAATAAAGAAACCCGCGTCTAAAACGAGGCGGTATTAATTATCTATGGCCATATTTTAAGGAATAAACACTATAAGAATATCCGTATGATTACGTAAGTATAAATACTTATAGCGGTCAAGCTTTTGAAATAATGCAGAATTAAGTGATAAGGGGGAGGTGGTATTTGTTTAAAACGCTTATTGATTTAAGGCGAGCGGAATTAATGCTTCAAAAAATTAGATCGATAATCAACGAATTCAGGGTTTACCATACTTTAGCAATATGCATGGCAACAGCAGTAAATTCAATGTGGTAGAAGAAAACAAGCCGCCGATGATGATTGCCGCCATAGGCCCCATGATTTCTGAACCGGGATTGTCACTGTTGAAAGCGATCGGGAACATGGCTAGGGCGGTGACTAGGGCGGTCATTAGAATGGACGGCAACCGTTCTTGGGCTGCTAATGTAATGGTGTCCAGATTCCAGGTTCTGCCTTCGTGATCCACCAAATACTGGCAATGTGACAACAGCATGATGCTGTTACGTACGGTGATGCCGAACAAGGTTATAAAGCCCACAACAGAGCCGACGGATAGCGGCGCTCCGGTCAGGATAACCGCGACGATACCCCCGATCAGGGCAAAAGGCAGGTTAGCGAGGGTAAGCAAGGCCTGCCGAAGATTGCCGATGGCAATATATATCAGTATCAACACGCCAGCGCCCGCCAAGAGGGAATACAGGATGAGTTTGGTGCGTGCTTTGGCTTGTTCGACGGCTGCTCCGGTGAATTCAGGATAGGTGTCCGCCGTAAAAGCGATTTCTCTCAATACCCGCGCTTTGAGCGTTCGCATAAAATCATCCATGTCCCCATCAATAATGTTGGCGGTGATTGTTTGCTTGCGTTGTGAATTCTGGCGCAGGATATTGTAACGACCGGTATTGGGCTTAATGTCAGCGACTTGCGCCAATTTAATCATCGTGCCGTCCAGTGTTTTGATAGGTAAGTCGCTGATGGATAAAATATTTGTTTTTTGTTTAGGCAACAGGGTAACGGCAATATCAAAGACCTTATTACCTTCAAATAGCTTGCCTACCACGGTAGTTTCATACGCGCTTTGCAAACACAGCATGACTTGCTCCGGTGTTACGCCCCAGAAACTAAGTTGGTTCAGATTCAAATGCACTTGTACAAAAGGCGTGCCGGGCGGAGAACGTATTTGGACATTACTCGCACCTGGAATATCCTTGATGATTTCGGCAACAGCCTGCGCTTTTCCGTCAAGTGCATTCAAATCGTTGCCGAAAATATTGACGACGACAGGCGATGTGTAACCGGAGATGGTTTCATCTACGCGTTCAATCAAAAAAGTATTGGCTTCAAAACCGATGCCGGGAAATTTGCCCAAGATACCTCTAAGCTTGTCTAAGATCTCTTGTTGGCCTGCGCCGGAATTCGGTTTCAGGCGAATTTCGTATTCGCTGTAATGGCTGCCGTAGGTATCCGCACCCCGTCCTGCCCGTCCTGCCCATTGCGATACCGACTCCACGCCGGAAATCGCCATGAATTGTCCAGTGAGTTGACTGCCTATGCGGATGGATTCCGTCAGGGATGTGCCGGGAATGCTCGCGGTGTGGACGATATAATGGCCTTCGCGCAATTCGGGCAAAAACTTGTGGTCGATAGTAAAAAAAGCCAATAAACCCGATATGCAAGCGGCGATACTTATTATTATTAGGGGCTTGAAGTGCCTGTGTGCTAGTAGCAGCCAGTTTTTGTAAGATTCTTTGAGGGCTTTAATCAATGGAGGGTCTTTCGTCTCCAGCTCATAACGTCCTAGCAGCGCATGACAAAGTGCTGGCGTTAACGTCAGCGCAACCAGCAAAGACAATAAAATCGCCAGAATATAAGAATAACCTAGCGGCGCGAACAAGCGACCCGCCACGCCGTCCAAGGTCAATAACGGCACAAACACCAACGCCACGATAAAGCTTGCATAGACGACAGAACCGCGCACTTCCAGCGATGCCGCGTTAATCACGTCATCTGCGGGCAAAGGTTGGGGAAATAAGCGATTTTCCCACAGTCGTCGGAAAATGTTTTCGGTGTCGATAATCGCATCGTCAACTACCTCGCCCAGAGCGATGGCTAAACCGCCCAGCACCATAATGTTGAGATTGATACCCGCCGCCAGTAACACCATGACAGCACCTAATAACGATACAGGAATCGCCAAAGCAGAAATGATCGCGGCACGGGCGTTAAACAGAAACGCGTATAGAATGGCTAGCACAAACAAGCCGCCAATCAACAAATGCCTGGATAGATTGCTTATTGACCGCTCGATATAATCGGCTGGACGAAATAAGTGCGGGTAGAACACTATGCCTTGTTTGCTGAGGGTAGGGCTAAATTCTCCCAGCACCGCTTCAAGCGATTTGGAGACCGATAAGGTATTGGCGCCATATTGTGCAATTACCATGATGACAATGCCGGGTTTGACCATAATCTGTGCCGCGCCAATAGCGGGTTTTGGCGCGTAAGTGATGGTTGCTACTTCACCTAGCGTAATGTTAGCGCCCTTATCACGCCTGACGATGATGTAGGCAAATTGTTCCGGTGTAGCCGGTAGTCCGCTAACTTGTACAGTAAAGCGCTGATTTTTGTTTTCGATAAAACCGCTGCCTTGGATATTTGCAGCTTGGGAAGCCGATTGGATGACCTCATCCAAAGACAGGTTGAAGCGCTTTAGTTGAGTGGGATCAACTTGTATTTGCAGTTGCTTTATGTCACCGCCAAACACATTCACATCGGCAACCCCAGGGACAGCGTTTAGGCGCGGTGCAATCGTCCAATCGACCAAGCTACGTAGGCTCATTAAATCGACCTGATCGGAACTTAAACCCAAGGTCAGTACCGTGGCTGAAGAAGAGGACAGCGGCAAAACAACGGGTGAAATTCCTTTTGGCAACTGTGCCGGCAACTGAGTCAGCCGTTCACTGATAAGCTGACGATTGCGGTAAATATCGCTGTTTTCAGCGAAGATAGCGGTAACAATCGACAAACCCTGAATCGACTCTGAACGCACGGATTGCAAGCCAATCACTCCACTAATCGCCAGCTCAATCTGCTGGGTGACCAATAGCTCAACTTGCTCAGAAGAAAGTCCTGGCGATTCAGTTTGAATGATGACTTGCTTGGGCGAGAATTCAGGAAAGATGTCCAGGCCCGCCGTGGAAAAGCGGTAAGTGCCAACCACCAAAATCAGTGCGGCAATGGCAATCACAACGCCGTAATAACGTATGGAAAATCTTATAAGGCTGGCAAGCATGGGCTAAATGCTCTGGTTAAGCGAAACATACAAGATAAGGAGGTATGTCGGAATTTAGGTTTCTTATAGCTAAAAAATTCAATATATTTTCGTCAATTCCACAGTTTTAGACTGTGCTACCCAGCCGACGGCCTACCATACAGGTTGGTGGTGCCAAAATCAAATCCGTTGCCTTATGGCTGTTTGTCGAGCCAATGTTTACTGAGATAAATTGAACCGCTAGGCGAAAGTGCAGGGCATCCGATGGCAAATAATGTCTATTTCAGCTAAGTTAAGTATTTTTTAAGGATTATTTGGTAGTTTCCTAGCATCTAACAAGATGTGCATTTGAAAATAACATCAATTTCCACGTAATTAAAAAATGATTTGCCTAATCCATAATATCAAAATGGTTAAGTGTTTTTCAGCACATTCGTGAACAATTATTACAAAAATTGAAGGCCGCACGTAGGAAAGTGTGTGTATTACCACAGTGCTGCTCTGTCTGAGGGCTAGGCGCAGAAAGCCAACTGTCTATGTAGTAGGAAGATGGCTGGGTTGCACTTACTGTGTAATAAAATTTACTGGATGAAATAAAATGGAAAGACTATTGATAGTCGTATCTCTGGCCATGGCGGCATTATCGTTTCAGGCTAGTGCGGCAACGTTGAATTTGGCTTCGGGTAGCATACCTAATGGATTAAACGCGGATAAGTGGGTGCTTGGCTCGGGTGATTCAAATAGACTTGTCTTTGATATTCAGGGAGTTAAAAATAATATATTCGATATCAAAGTAACGTTGGACAATATTTTGCTATGCTTCAACAATGGCGGCAGTAGGCCATTTGACAGCATGTTCACTGAAGGCGAACATGCCCTTGGCATTAATGGTATCGTCACTAGCATAAACGGTGGGGTTGACATCAGGGTTGGCATTCTGACGACGAAGATACCCGCCGCAGCTTGGTTGTTTGGTTCCGCTTTGCTCGGTTTGGTAGTTTTGGCATACCACAGAAAAACAGCCGTTTTTGAATGATCAGCCTGTTTAAATGTAATCTATTTTGCGTGTTCGCCCAAACAGATTTCGATACCACACAAAAGCCTGCGTCATGACAATTGCCAGGACGCCTTGGCTAAAAACAGGTCGCGCACGCCAAGTTACCAACATTGGCATCGCCGCCTAACGATCCCAGCAAGCTAAACCCGCCCATAATTATCGCCAAAGCGCACTATGTCATCTTCGCCTAAATAGCTACCTGACTGGATCTCAATAATTTCCAAAGGAATAACGCCGGGGTTTTCCAGCCGATGCACCGTACCTAGCGGGATAAATGTCGATTCATTTTCGGTGAGCAAGATTTGCTCATCACCACGGGTAACCAGTGCGGTGCCTTTGACGACGACCCAATGTTCGGCACGGTGGTGGTGCTTTTGTAAAGAAAGTTTAGCGCCGGGCTTGACGACGATACGCTTAGTTTGGTGGCGCTCCCCGCTGTCAACAGAATCATAATGCCCCCAAGGCCGGTAGGCTTTCCGATGGAATTGCGCTTCACTACGGCCTAGCTGGTTGAGCCGATCGACAATCTGTTTGACTTCTTGCGCCCGATCTTTAGTGGAAATCATGATTGCATCTTTGGTTTCCACCACAACTAGGTTTTCTACCCCGATGACGGTGACCAATTTATTTTCTGAGAAAATGAAGGAGTTTTTGGTGTCAACCGTCAATACATCGCCGCTAATCGCATTCCCCGAGCCGTCTTTTTCGGTCACATCCCATAATGCCGACCAAGAACCGACATCGTTCCAACCGGCATCCAAGGGAATAACCATCGCTTTATCAGTCTTTTCCATCACCGCGTAGTCGATGGAATCAGCAGGGCAGGTGGAAAAAATCGCTTTGTCCAAACGCGTAAAGTCCAGGTCAGTTTTGGCAGCGGCCAGGGCTTGTTTGCATACCGACAACATTTCGGGGTTGAATGCTTCCAATTCCTTCAAAAAGCTTCCGGCGGTAAAGGCAAACATACCGCTGTTCCATAAATAAACCCCGCTTTTTAGATAATTTTTTGCAGTGGATAAATCGGGTTTTTCAACGAATGCCGCTACCTTATAGGCACTGCCTTGTTGCACGGAATCCTTCATGATATAGCCATAGCCGGTCTCTGGGCTGGCAGGTACGATGCCAAAAGTGACCAGAAAACCTTGCTTTGCCAATAGTTCCGCTTGCGCAATTGCCGTGTGGAAGGCTGCAATATCCGTGATGACATGGTCTGCTGGCAATATCAGCAATACTTCATCCTTCGATTCCGTCGATAATGCCGCCATGGTAATGGCTGGGGCGGTGTTTTTGCCGACCGGCTCCAGTATAATCGCGGACGGTTTTACGCCGATTTCCCAGAGTTGTTCCGCCATCATAAATCGGTGATGCTCATTGCAAACCGCAATCGGATTTTTTAATCCGGCCAGCCCAGAAAGCCTGAGCATGGTTTCTTGCACCATGGTGTGTTCAGTTACTAAAGGCAGGAATTGCTTGGGGTATTGTCCACGGGATAAGGGCCAAAGCCTGGTTCCAGAACCGCCAGATAATATAACCGGGGTCATAATGATTCCTCAATAAGAAGGTTAAAAGCTAACAATTTTAGTTTAGCATTTCTGGTCATAACTGGGTTTGTATTCTAATAATGTCTTGCTAAAACCTGTTTCCAGCCAGGCATGGGATATAACTGTTCCTGATTACCCATAAGCCTCAGCTAATTTCAAAAGACGGCCTGGCATAGGAGGTGTCCGTACGGCAACATAAGCAAAGCGGGGCAGCATGCCTTCCA
>JAYVGW010000285.1:0-4338 GCA_043771735.1 Methyloglobulus sp. | reverse complement strand
GGCTCCATTGCACGCCAGGCGGCATCTCGCCCGGCCTTGTCGCCATCAAAACAAAATACCAGTTCCGATGAAAACCGGAACAATAAATCCAGATGCGCTTGCGATGTCGCAGTTCCCAAGGTAGCTACCGAATAATGAATTCCGCTCCCTGCCAAGGCAATCACATCCATATAGCCTTCAACAACGAGAATTCTCTTGGGCTTCGATTCTTTTCGCAGCAGCTCGAAGAGGCCATAAACCTCTTTGCCCTTTTGAAAGACCGGCGTTTCCGGTGAATTCAGGTATTTAGGCAAGGATTCGTCCAACACTCGCCCACCAAAACCGACAATCCGTCCACGTTTATCTCTGATAGGGTACATGACACGGCCACGGAAACGGTCATAAGCCCTGCCGTCCTTATCAATCAACAGTCCTGTTTGAATTAACTGATTTTGATCAAAGCGATTAGCTAAGGCTTGCCATTCGTCGGGCGCATAACCGATCATGAATGCCTTGGCAATCTCGTCATTAACGCCCCTAGCCTTTAGATAGCTGACAGCCTTTTTTCCGGCTTCGTCGGATCTAAGGCATTTCACGTAATAAGCCGCGACTTGTTCCAGTAGCTGGTAATGGTCGCTGATGTTTTCTGGTTTTCGCTGAGTTCCTTTAAAATCAATCGCTTCCCTAACCACTTCAACACCCGCAAATGTGGCGAGGTCTTCAACGGCTTCGACAAAATCCAAGTGGCTGAAATCCATCAGAAAACCAATGGCATTGCCGCTTGCGCCACAGCCAAAACAATGAAAGAACTGCTTGTTGCGGTTGACTGAAAAACTGGGGGTTTTTTCGGTATGGAACGGACACCGGGCAACATAATTTGCACCAGTTTTCTTGAGCGGGACATGCGAGTCGATTAAATCGACAATATCAACCCTGGTCAAAAGGTCGTCGATGAAATGCTTGGGAATCCTGCCGGACATCGCCAGAGCGGGATACTTAGTTAGGGAACGCGGCCTTGATTTTGGCGCTGACAACTGACATATCGGCGCGGCCTTGCATTTTTCCTTTGAGCAATGCCATCACTTTACCCATATCTTTCACTGATTCCGCGCCGGATTCGGCAACGGCGGCACTCACCATGCCATCAATTTCTGTTTCGGTAAGGGCTTGCGGCATAAAATCCTGGATCACCAGCACTTCTGCTTCCTCAATGGCGACCAAATCATGCCTGCCTGCATCGGCAAATTGCCGGATGGATTCACGGCGTTGCTTCATCATCTTGTCCAGCACCTGAAGTGTCCGCGCATCGTCCAGCGTGATTCGCTCATCGACCTCAACCTGCTTGACAGCAGCCAGCATTAACCGGATGACTTGCAACCTAGCTTTCGCGCCCCCTTTCATGGAGGCCTTCATATCGTCCTTGATACGGTCTGTTAGCAAGTCTGTCATAGCTCTGGTTACAGTACGGGACGACCACGACGCAGGTTTTTGAGCGCATAACGCTCACGCGCCAGCTTCTTCAAATGGCGTTTGACTGCCGCAGCGCCTTTACGTTTGCGCTCTGAAGTAGGTTTTTCATAGAATTCACGGCGACGAACTTCCGCCAACACACCAGCCTTCTCACATGCGCGTTTGAATCGACGAATAGCAATATCGAAGGGTTCGTTTTCTTTAATTTTGACTGACGGCATAGCTTTCCATTATGTTAATATTTGAAATAAACGGCTTTCGAGCGCGGCAACGTGCCTACGCAATAAAAAGAACCGTTGATTATAACCCTATCTTTTATTTTTTCAAAAACTCAATGTATGTTTTAGGGATAGAAACCTCTTGCGACGACACCGGCGTTGCCATTTATCACTCCGAACGCGGCCTGATTAGCCACAACTTATACAGTCAAGTTGCCATGCACAACGAATACGGCGGCGTAGTGCCAGAATTGGCATCACGCGACCATATTCGCAAATTAATTCCGCTTATCAAGCAAACCTTACAAGAAAGCCGCCTGCAAAAAAGCGATATTGGCGGTGTAGCGTACACCGCAGGCCCAGGTTTGATGGGGGCTTTGCTAGTCGGCGCAGCCACTGCGAGAAGTTTGGCTTGGGCTTGGAACGTCCCTGCAATAGCCATACATCACATGGAAGGCCACCTGCTTGCACCCATGTTGGAGGAAAATCCGCCACCATATCCCTTCGTCGCGTTATTAATTTCCGGCGGACACACGTTATTGGTGCAAGTCGAAGGCATAGGCCTTTATCAATTATTGGGTGAATCACTGGATGATGCCGCTGGTGAAGCCTTTGATAAGACAGCTAAAATGTTAGGCTTAGGCTATCCAGGTGGGCCAAAATTGTCCGCCTTAGCTGAACAGGGCAGACCAACTTTCAAGTTTCCCCGCCCCATGACTGATAGGCCGGGGCTGGATTTTAGCTTTAGTGGGTTAAAAACCTTCACGCTCAATACCTTTAACAATAGCCAAAAAACCGGCCAGGACAAGGCCGACATCGCTTTTGCTTTTCAACAAGCCGTTGCCGAAACCCTTAGCATCAAATGCAAACGTGCTATCAAACAAACTGGAATTAAAAGGCTAGTAGTGGCCGGTGGCGTAAGTGCGAATAAGCAAATTCGCGCCGCTTTAAGTGAAATGGCGGCATTAGAAAACAGTGAAATCTATTTCCCCAGACCAGAATTTTGCACCGATAACGGTGCCATGATTGCTTATGCAGGTTGTCAGCGTTTGTTAAGAGGAGAACACCAAAACCTGGAAATATTTGCTAGGCCACGATGGCCGATTAATGAATTATTTTAGTTGGTTGGGGTTCGCACCTCACCCCAACCAACCTTGTTTCGGTTCGACGAAGCTTAATCAGGATTCAAATTGATTTGTCTTTAATGTTGATTGCTTCTAAAGCTTCAATGGAATAACGCTGAATGACTTCATTGTTGTCATGCTTTAGATCCAATAAATCAGGAGTTAGTGATTGTAGCAACTCCTGGTATTCAGCATTAGAATTAAATTTGGCGTTAATCGTTACAAGTGCCAAAACCGCTTGGCACCAAAGTCGTTTGTGCGTTTTCTTTCTTTGAAGAATTTGTATTAGCACAGGCGCAACAATACTGTCAGATATCAAACCAAGTGTAGTGTTATATTCATAAGTTAATAGTTGTGCTGTGGTTATTGGGTTTTGTAAGGTTTTTTCATCTTCTGTCACCTCTAAAAATGATTTGCCGCCATCAACATCAAATCGCCACAAGCTAAATGCCGCAACTGTACGCCACCTTAAATCGTTGCTGGTAATACCATCTTGATAAATAGACACCATTTCTGGCGTAAGTGTGCCAATGTCCCATAAAACTTTAGTCGCTCGATGCCTTAAGTTTTCATCAAACAATAAATGGGTCATTGCAGGAATGACATTTGATTCAATTTTCCCCAAATAAACCATAAGGTCATTTGCAAACCAATGACGATGAATCTTGGGTTCATGGCCAAACATTTGCAGCAAGATCGGCGTTGATTGGCGTAATAATGGGATAAACGTATCGTCAAGCTGTAAGCGTTTCCATAAACCATTTGCAGCTGAATGTTGCACTTCTAAATCGGAATCTTGTAATGCTTGGGCGATTAAATCAACCGCCAATTTTGGCTTTATGCCTTGACGTTCCAAGCTATAGGCCGCTGCGCGTCGTATTTCTACCTTAGAATCTTTCAGTAAATCGGCAAGGTAGTTTGCACCTTGCACGCCAAATCCGCTGAGTAAAGAAGCGATGCTAGCTCTAATTAACCTATGATTGTTTTTTTTGGTATCTCTTATTACTCTCAATATGAGATCAAATTTTGGTGTACTTAACTGATCGCTACAACTAGGAATAACTGAAACATGGTTGGGAGTTAATACAAAACAAAACCCTTTAGCCCAAATCTTGAAGAGATAATCGACAATGGCAATCCTATCGTTTTCGACTAACCTCATTTCTATTTCAATAAGTTCGCTACACTCAATGCCTGCTTCAATACCGAAATTAGGTTTGTCTTGATCGGTAGGTCGCCACCATGAAGAACCTAGCGCCCGCAACACATTCGGTTTTTTGACTTGGTGATAAAAGAATTCAAACCCATCACACCAAACAAATTCGTGCGGCCAATCTGGCGTTAATGCAAGGATATTTGGCAATAACTTCCATTCTAAAAATGATCCTAAATTTTGCCAGTAATTATATTTTTCTTTTGAAACTTCGTAATCTGGGCTAAAAAAAGGTTTAACTAGGGGGCGTTCTCAATTACTTTAATAAACAACCAGAAGTTATTGTATTATTGGTTATTTTATACAAAACACAATGACAAGAATGGTGGTGGCT
>JAYVGW010000284.1:0-3193 GCA_043771735.1 Methyloglobulus sp. | reverse complement strand
GGGGGGGGGGGGGGGGCGTCTGTGAGTTATTACCTAAAAATATAGGTAATTTTTCACAGCTCGGTAGGATGCGGTGAGGTACGAACCGCATCGTTCGTGTTTCGCGATTGATGCGGTTCACTGCGTTCACCACATCCTACGTTGCTCGGTAAGCTTGTTTACTTAGAGACGCTAAACTTTGGACTGGCCTTTAGTAAGCTTATGTTCTGTGCAGTCTGGCTCTTGGCAGTAGGATGGTTGCTGTAAGTTATTTTTCCATCCGCATTTACCGATTTATAGAGATTTTTTGCGAAGGCATCTGGTGCCAATAAACTACCGAACACAAACGCGACAATGGTTGCGGCAAGATTCAAATTAAAGTTAAATCGTTTGTTCACGGATGTTCCAAAAATAAATAGGGTTGATAAGGTAAATGTTAACTGCCGATAAATTAAAATGTTCCGGCTAATTACAGTTTCGCTATTATTAACCATTAAATACTTGTTAACCGATTGTTATTTCAGTTCTGTGACGTACTGCTTACTAATAAATTAATGCTTGTAACTTGTAAGGCGCGCAAACTGTAATTCTTTGGCAGCCGTTACGGCACAACTGGCTTAGGATTGGTAAACCCAGCTATCATGCGTAAATGCTGGGTTTCGTACCTCAATCCAACCTATGAATACCTTGAACCCAAAAATCATGCCACAACCCCAGCAAACCACTTCTGAAAAATTTATCCTGGTCTTCAGTTTGCTGGGCATTTGCGCGTATCTGGTCTTGCGCTATGGGTTAAAGATACAAGATGAAATTTATACGGTAACGGTCAATGCTTCTTTAGCTTCAGCGGTTGCCAATTTATATCAAGGGCAATTAAGTTTTCCTCTTTCCTTGGTGCAATCGCCCTTATATTCCGTCTTGCTCGTAGGCGGATTTCCGCTGGTTTTCCAGATACTGGCGAAATTCTTGCGGGGCGATTTTGGCGCCGACCTGCTGGCTGGACTGTCGATAGTCACCGCCGTGTTATTGGGCGAGCATCTGGCCGGAAGCCTGGTGATCTTAATGCTTGCCAGCGGCGAGGTGCTGGAAACGTATGCGGTAAGAAAGGCTTCATCGGTACTGGAAGCGTTGGCCAAGCGTATGCCTTCCATTGCCCATAAGCAATCGGACGGGGACGTTTCTGACATTCCCACCGAAAAAGTAAAAATAGGCGATACCTTATTGGTTCTCCCGCATGAAATTTGCCCTGTGGATGGCATGGTGTTGGAAGGGGTTGGTTCGATGGATGAGTCTTACCTGACTGGTGAACCGTATTTGATGGAGAAAACCAGCGGTTCCCAAGTGATATCGGGGGCGATTAACGGCGATTCGGCTTTGACCATCCGTGCGGACAAGTTGGTTGTCGATTCGCGCTATGCCAAAATTACCGAAGTCATGCGCGCTTCGGAACAGCATCGGCCTCAGCTTAGACGCTTGGGCGACCAACTGGGTGCGTTGTACACGCCTTTAGCCTTAACTATAGCCATTGCCAGTTGGTGGTATTACGGCGATGTGGTGCGGTTTTTGGCGGTGCTGGTGATTGCCACACCGTGTCCTTTGTTGATCGGCATTCCGGTCGTCATTATCAGTTCCATTTCGTTGGCGGCAAAGCGCGAAATCATCATCAAAAATCCGGCTATCCTGGAAACCATAGGCCAGTGCCGGACAGCGATTTTCGATAAAACCGGCACGCTCACTTATGGCCGCCCATCGCTAACGAACTTAATTCCGGTCGGCACCTATGATGAAAACACCGTGCTGACATTAATCGCTAGCCTGGAACGCTATTCCCGTCATCCCTTATCCACGTCCATAGTCAAGGCGGCGGAAAAAGCGGGTTTATCTTTGCTCGGGGTAAGCAATATCAAAGAATTGGCTGGCGAAGGCGTGATCGGCGACGTGGCGGGGAAAAAAGTCCAAGTCACCAGCCGTAAAAACATCCTGGCAAACCAGCCGGATGTTGCCAGCCAGTTACCGCCCGTTAGCGGCGGCTTGGAATGTGTTGTGTTGATTGACGGTACCTACGCCGCCCTGTTGCAATTCAGGGATGAAGTCCGTACGGACAGTTCGTCGTTTATCAACCACTTGAAACCTAACCATGCTTTTGGCAAAGTGATGATCGTGTCGGGAGACAGGGAGTCGGAAGTGCGCTATCTGGCTGAGGAAGTCGGCATCAAGCATGTGTTTTTCAGCCAAAGCCCTGAGCAGAAGCTGGAAATCGTCCGCACCGAAACCAAGGCCGCCAAAACCGTCTACCTTGGCGACGGCATCAACGATGCGCCCGCGCTGACCGCCGCGACCATCGGCATCGCATTCGGCCAGAACAGCGACATCACCGGTGAATCCGCCGATGCGGTCATCATGGACAGCTCGCTGTTAAAAGTCGATGAGCTTTTCCACATTGGTGAAAGGATGCGCAGGATTGCCTTACAAAGCGCAATAGGCGGCATGGCCTTGAGTTTGATCGGGATGGGTTTTGCTGGTTTGGGTTACCTTACGCCCGTCGCTGGGGCAATAACGCAGGAAGTGATTGATGTGATTGCGATTTTGAATGCGTTTAGGGCGGCGATTCCGCCCAAGACCTTGTCAGATTATTAGAGCTTTCTTTAATTAGATGGATCCGTTCGATATTATTTTGCCGATTATTTATTTCATGGCCATCGAGACAATAGCCAGATAAATTCAACAACCAAGCTTTTCCTTGTGGCATCATACCGACATTCGTGTTTTCCAGTTATTTTCCGTACCAGCCACAATTTAAACCGTGCCAAGCAAGCAACTAATTTCCCCGCTGCCTTATTTTCCCGATAGCGCAGCCTTATTTTCCATTATTGCAGGGCAGCCGTGGGCTGTGTTTCTCGACAGCGGCTATCCGCATAGTGACCAGGGCCGATACGACATTATCGCCGCAGAGCCTGTAACCACTTTGGTCACGCATGGCAAAATCACGCAAATCAACCGAAATGGTTTGGTGATTAAATCCAGTGATGATCCGTTCGATTTAGTGAAACAGGAATTGCTTGCTAGCCCATATGAAGGTATTGCAGGACTACCGTTTAATGGCGGGACTATCGGCTATTTTTCTTATGATTTGGCACGTCGGCTGGAAAATCTTCCTGCCATTGCGGACGATGCGGAACACATCCCTGAAATGGCAGTTGGCATTTATAACTGG
>JAYVGW010000283.1:0-10739 GCA_043771735.1 Methyloglobulus sp. | reverse complement strand
CTTGAGCTGCGGTGTAGGTTGTGGTTGGGAGCTTAACATCCAAGTATCTCCAGACCGTTCGACTTTCAACATTGTGGATGTTGCTCCAGTAAATCCTGGCAACTTTATAGCTGGTATGGCAGTTCATCAGTAAATTAGCTGTTTATTCTCGTTCCCAAGCTCCGGCTTGGGAATGCTGTCTTGGAAGCTCTGGCTTCCTTCATTAATTCTTGAAGCCAGAGCTTCTCGGATGGTAGTTCCCAAGCTGGAGCTTGGGAACTAGATTTACGATATACCTGCCTACGCCTCAGCTTTCGGCACTTCCACCCGAAACCAAGCCGCATACAGCGCCGGTAAAAACAACACCGTCAACAAAGTCGCCACCGCCAAGCCGCCCATAATCGCCACCGCCATCGGGCCGAAAAATACGCTGCGGGTTAGCGGGATCATCGCTAATATGGCAGCCGCAGCGGTCAGCACAATCGGCCTAAATCGGCGTATGGTGGACTCAACGACCGCTTGCCAAGGCTCCAAGCCAGATGCACGGTCCTGGTCGATTTGATCGGCCAGGATCACGGAATTCCGCATAATCATGCCCGATAGCGCAATCGTACCCAACATGGCGACAAAGCCAAACGGCTTGTCAAATAGCAATAATGCGATGGTTACGCCGATTAAACCTAACGGCGCAGTCAACAACACTAAAAATACGCGCGAAAAACTTTGTAGTTGCACCATTAATATCGTCAATACGGCAATCAAAAACAGCGGAAATCCTGCCGCGACCGATGCGCCACCTTTGGCGGATTCTTCCACCGCGCCGCCGGTTTCTATATTTACGCCTAGCGGTAAACTTGTTTTAATCTCGGACAGCTTGTCCTCAATTTGTTGGGATACCACGGGGGCTTGCAAATCACCCTGCAAATGTGCGCGGATGATAATCGACGGCACACGGTTACGTCGCCAAATAACGCCTTCTTCAAACTCGGAGCTAATCGTTGCGATTTGCGATAACGGTACGCCTACCCCTGATTGCGTATTAATCATGAGGTCAGGCAAGTGCGACAGGCGAATGCGCTCAATTTTCGGGGCGCGTGCGACTAAGTCAATCCGTTCAATACCTTCCCTGAATTCGGTGATGTAAAGCTCTTGCATAGCACCGTCGAGGACATTGGCAATATCGACCGAGCTAATCCCCAACAGCCGAGCCTTGGCTTGATCTATGGTGACTTTGACGACTTTGCTGGGTTCTTCCCAATCGAATTGTACATTCATAAGGTTTTTATTGCCGCGCATCACATCGGCAATTTGGCGGGCAATCTCCCGTATTTGCGGGATGTCCGTCCCTGATACCCTAAATTGCACGGGAAAGCCTACGGGCGGGCCGTTTTCCAGGCGCAATACGGAAGCGCGTAATGCCGGAAAATCGTTTTGGAATAAGGTAAGCAAATCTTTCCGCAAGGCTTCACGCGCTTCCAAGGTTTTGCTCAGGATAACAAACTGCCCAAAGCCGCGATGCGCCAATTGCACATCCAAGGGCAAATAAAACCGGGGTGCGCCTGAGCCGATATAAGCGACAAAGTTCTCAATGCCTTCGTGTTGTTTTGTCCAGTTTTTTAACCACTGTTCAAGTTTTTTGGCTTGCGCGTCGGTAGCCGCATAAGAGGCACCTTCGGTCATGCGTAAATCGACGATCAACTCGAGCCGCGTGGAATCAGGGAAAAACTGCTGTTGCACCTTGCCAAAGCCAATGATCGACAAGATAAACAAAGCTAAGGTGATGGCAATGACTGTCTTGCGATAGCGGACACAAGCCGTGACGACGGCGCGAAAAGTTTTATAAAATTGGGTGTTATAAATATCATGATGGTGATTGTCTGTTGTTTCGGGTTCAATCAACCCTAGCCTATCTTTAAGCCAGAGCATAAATTTAGATGGCTGCGGTGCGTGGGCATAATCGGGCAATAGGTGATAGCCTAAGTAGGGAACAAAAATGACCGCCGCAAACCAGGAAATCACCAAGGCAATCGCAGACACCTGAAAAATCGACCGCGTGTATTCACCGGTAGACGATGCGGCGGTAGCAATCGGCAAAAAGCCAGCCACGGTGACTAAGGTGCCGGTGAGCATCGGCATCGCCGTTGAGGTGTATGCAAACGAGGCGGCTTTTGCCCTATCCCAGCCTTGCTCCATTTTGGACGACATCATTTCCACGGCGATAATGGCATCATCCACCAATAAGCCTAATGCCAGGATTAATGCGCCCAGCGAAATTTTATGAAGGCCTATGTCATTGAGTTGCATCACCAAAAATGTGCTTGCCAGTACTACGGGAATGGTGATGGCGACCACGATACCGCTACGCCAGCCCAATGAAATCAAGCTAACACCCAGCACGATGACCAACGCCTCTAGCAATGACTTTACGAAGTCGTTGACTGAATTCGCCACTATTTTTGGTTGAGAAGTGACGGTATTGAATTCTAAGCCTAGCAACAATTGTTGTTGAATTCTGGCGACAACCTTATCCAGGTCGTGGCCCAGCGCGATCACATCACCGCCATCTTTCATGCTTACGCCCAGCAGTAAGCTGTCTTTACCTTGAAAGCGCACGCGGTCGTGCGGCGGGTCTTCGTAGCCGCGATAAATATGCGCCACATCGCCTAAACGAAAATCCTGCTTGTTCGCGCGTAAGCGCAACTCGCGCAAATCGTCCAGTTTATTGTAACGGCCTGTTACGGCAATGCGGATGCGCTCATCAGCCGAATCGTACGTGCCGCCCCGCACAACGGCGTTTTGTGTTTGTAAGATAGAGATAAGCTGGTTGGCGCTGATGCCTATCGCTACCAACTTAGTGTTGGAAATCTCGATAAACAGCCGCTGTTTTTGTTCACCGAAAAAATCGACTTTGGCGACATCCGGTATTTTGAGCAGCTCTGACCGAATCAACTCCGCCTGTTTTTTGAGCGCAGCATAATCAAAGCCATCGCCCGTCAACGCATACATGCTGCCGTACACGTCACTGAATTCATCATTAAAGGTAAGGCTTTCGACGCTTTGCGGCAGGGTGTGGCGGATGTCAGCCACCTTTTTACGAACTTGATACCACAAGTCTGGAATGTCATCCGAAAAGGTATCGTCCTTGATTACGACAAATATCATTGACTCGCCTGGGCGTGAAAAACTGTTGGTGTAGTCCAGATGCTGGACTTCCTGGATTTTCTTTTCCAGCTTGTCGGTCACTTGTTGCTCGACTTCCTGGGCGCTCGCACCGGGCCAAGTGGTGTGCACTAGCATCACCTTAAAGGTAAAAGGCGGGTCTTCGGATTGGCCCAGCTTGGTGTAGGCAATTAATCCGGCTATCGTAAGCACCAACATCAAATACAAGACGAGGGTTTGATGTTTCAATGCCCAATCGGATAGGTTAAAGCGCGAGCCTTCATGGTTTTCAGGTTCTTCAATCATTCTAAAAACCTCAGTTGAGGCATGTTGCAATCCGTTCGTACTGAGCTTGCCGAAGCATCGACGGATTGCAACATATTATTAAGTATAAGTTTTTCAAAATCCCGCCCACCCTTCGACAGGCTCAGGGCGAACGGTATTTTGAAAGGCCCAACAAATTTTTTTAGATTCATGGCGCAGCCTCAATTACAGGCACAGGCTTTACTTGTTGGTCTTTAGTTAAGGTATGCACCCCTGCAATGGCGATTTTTTCATCTGCTTGCAGGCCGTTGGTAATCAATACGCCATCTTCGCCAAATTGCCCCGCTTCCACGGCACGCGGCTGCGCCTTGTCATTGGCATCAATCACCCACACTATTTTTTTGCCATTACTTTCAGTCAACGCCGCGCTGGGGATTAGGAAGCCAGTGCCTTCTTGCCCATTTTGCTGATTGAATCTAACTCTCGCAGTCATGCCTAGTTTTACCGCTTCATCAGCATCTTGGATAGCCACGCGGACATTAAACGCACGGGTGGCAGAATCTGCCGCCGGGGAAATTTCGCGGATGACCCCGGAGTAAATTTTTTGCTGATCCGCCCAAAGCTTCACTGCAACGCTTGCATTTAATCGTACCTCAGTCATACGGGATTCCGGCACGGCGACCAATACTTCAATGGTTTGGGTGTCTGCAATTTGCACGACCCTATCGCCCACTTCCACGACCTGTCCTGGTTCGGCCTGGATCATAGTGATTACGCCATTACGGTCTGCGGTCAAGTTGGTATATTGCGTTTGGTTACCGGATACGTTCGATTGCGCCTTTACTTGTGCCAGTTTTGCATTGGCGGATTTAAGTTCAGCTTCCTTGATGTCCAATGCGGAAGCTGAAATGAAATGCCTAGCAAATAATTTCCGGTAGCGTTCTGCCTCAGCGGCTGCCAGCACACGACTGGCTTCCGCCGCACGGACATCGGCCTGGGTGGCCGCTGCATTTAAATTAGTGTCGGCTGCATCCAAGCGGGCAAGCACTTGGCCTTTTCTGACCTGCGCCCCAACATCAACTTTGCGTTCAATAATTTTGCCGTCGATCCTAAAGCCTTGGCTGGACTCATAGCGGGGGCGCACTTCGCCCACCAACGACATGGCATTCGCCGCCGCCTTTGCCCCCACTGTCATGACCAAAGCTGGGCGTGACGGTGGCGGTGGCTCTAAGGACTTTTCGCAGCCTGCCAGTAGTGTCAACAACATAAATTCAGGGCGCAAGATTTTCATCATATGGGTATTTTTGGTGTCTGATGTTCAGGGTGACGTAGCAGTCCGTGTAAAAGCGCGCTTTGCATTAAGCTTAACCGTGGCTCAATGTTTGTCCATTGAATCCAGGTTTCGTGCCCCAACGCAATTTCAAGGGAACATACGCCGTGGGTGCTGGCCCATAAGGTTTGGGCGATCAATTCAAAATCAGTCAGTTCCGGCTTGAACAAGCTTGCATCAAACGCTTCTTGCACCACTAACTTTAACTGCGCGTAAGCATCTTGCTCGGTGTTGCCTTGTTGGATTTGGGTAATATCCAGATTGCATGGCGCACGGGGAGTCATAAACATCAGTCGATAATGGTTAGGGTGTTGCAGCGCAAACTGGGCATATCCGGTACACAATGCCCGGATACGGGCGATTAAGTCGGGAATCTGGATAACTTCCCGCATACCACTAGCGAGCGCCAAAAAATCTTCATCGCACACCGCTTGCAGCAAGGCTTCTTTATCCGCGAAGTGGTGGTATAAAGTAGTGGCGGAGTAATTGATTTTTTTGGCTATTTCGCGCATGGAAACAGCTTCGATGCCGCGCTCCACAAACAACGATCTCGCCGCATCCAGGATGCGGGTGCGGAGTTTTTCACGGTCTTCTGGCGATTTAGTTTTTGGGGGCATAACAAGTAAAAAATGGTTAACACCGTTAAATTAACACTGTTAATATTAAAAGTAAACTTTCCTGGAATGCTGCCGTAGTTTGAAGCGCACTGCGTTTGCCGGAGAAAATCATCCAGAAAAGTGTTAGGACACTAAGGATATTAAGAATGTTGTTTTATGATATGCGCCAGAGCCCTATAATAAATTGTTCAACCAATTGATTGTATGGAATTAACTTATGCATTATGCCGACGTTTAACAAATCGTCTTTGCGGGGAGAATTCTGCACCCAAATAGGCTTAATCTATGGGCAACGATAAACCAGATGAAAATGGCGCAGACCAAGCCTTAGGCCAAGTTACGCAAGAGCAAGCCAAGCAAAAAAAGCGCGGCTACAGTGACTTCTTCGCTTGGCCGGTAGATCGGCAGCTGGAGGAATGGGCTATCGTCGATTCTTTAAAGGAGTCGCTGGAGAAAGCCAACGCAGCTTTTTTCAACTCCTTGGTTGCGCGGGGCCGTGGCAATGATCCGCCAGATTGCGAAGCCATGCTGTTTGAAGGCGGCAGGCTAGGCATTGAAGTGACGGAGCTGGTGGATGCTGAGGCCATCATGGCCCACAAGAGTGGCAATACCGATCATTTGGCGGAATGGGGCGAGTATAAGCTCATCAATTCAATCACCCAGCGCCTTGAAGTCAAGGATGTCTCAAAAAATATCAAAGGCGGGCCCTATGACCTCTATATGCTTGTCATCCATACCGACGAACCTGTACTAAACTTCGATTACACGTATCCGATATTGTCGGAATACCCGTTCGAGTTTTACTCCCTGATCAGTCGGGCATTCTTGCTGATGTCCTATGATGAGAAATACCAGTGCTGCCCCTTCATTGAGTTGAATATTAAATCCAAGACGTAAAAATCGGTAGCAGTTTTCATAGGTGTAAGCAGTTTATTGGAGTTAGAATGTAAGCCAGTAAAAGCATTATCAACTGGGCATTCATGAATACCGACCCTTACTTTGTCAATACGCGGTTTTTGAAAGAACGGTTTAACCGTTTTTTACCGAATTCGCAGACTTTTTCACTGGCTACTATCCTGCTGGTCAGCTTTGTCCTGATCTATTTTTTGTCCGATTTACTAAAGCCCGTGTACGTATCAATCGTGTTGGCTTATTTTTTGGAGGGTTTGGTCGCCAAGGTTGAAAGTTTGAAGTTGCCAAGGTTGGTTGCGGTTGGCCTGGTGTTTTCCGTTTTTATGGCCAGTTTAGTTTACCTGTTGTTTTACTTGATGCCCATCATTACCCAACAGGCCGTCGAGCTGGTCCAACATATTCCCGCGTTCATCAGCAGGGTGCAAACGCAGATTATGCGCCTGCCGGAAAAGTATCCACAGTTTATTAACGAAACTAAAATCCAGGAAATCATGTTCACCATCCAAAAGGAATTGCTGGTTTATGGCCAAAACGTGCTGTCAATTTCAGCCGCTTCCGTCGTGGGTTTGGCCAGTGCCTTGGTGTATCTGTTTTTGGTGCCCATGATGGTGTTTTTCTTTCTAAAAGATAAGCAGGTTTTGGTCGGCTGGGTATTGCAGTACTTGCCTAGAGACAGAAATCTAAGCGTACGGGTTTGGGATGAGATTGAAATACAAATCGGCAATTACGTGCGCGGAAAATTTGGCGAAGTGTTCATCTTGTGGATAGTGAGCTATGCGTCTTACGAAGCCATGGGGCTGAATTACGCCATGTTATTGTCGGTGCTGATGGGTTTATCAGTGATTATTCCTTATATTGGCGCGACTTTGGTGACATTCCCAGTGATATTGGTTGCCTATTTTCAGTGGGGATTTAGTGACGATCATTTCATGTATGTCGTGATTGTCTACTCTGTCATCCAAGCCCTGGATGGCGTGGTGTTGGTGCCGGTGTTGTTTTCGGAAGCCGTCAATTTACATGCCATCGCCATTATTATTGCTATCTTGTTTTTCGGTGGGCTATGGGGTTTTTGGGGCGTGTTCCTGGCGATTCCACTGGCCACGGTTGTAAAAGCCGTGCTGACGGCTTGGCCCCAGATTGATGGGCATGCCGCTTGATTGCGTGGGAATATCCGCACTTACTAAGACCTTATTTCCGCCAAAACTCCGGCACGAACAATATGATGATGGAAAAAATCTGCACACGCCCCAGGATCATGGCAAATGCACAAATCATCGATTGTAAATCGCTTAAGCTGGCATAATTGGTGGCGGGGCCCACTTGGTTGAGGCCTGGGCCTGCGTTGTTGAAACAGGCTATTACGGCGGAGAGGGCGCTGACAAAATCAAGTCCGGTCAACAGCAAGGCGAACACTAGGATAACCACGCACATAAAATACAGGAAAATGAATCCGGTCACCGAAGTCACGATATTGTTGTTGATCACTTGATCGCCAATCCGTAAGGATTTAACGGCATAAGGATGGATGAACTTAAACAGCTCCAAGCGGGTTTGTTTCAGCAGGATGATGGTCCTAATCATTCGGATGCCGCCACCGGTAGAGCCGGAAGATGCAGATAAACAGCTTAAAAAAAGCATCCACATCGGCACAAAGATAGGCCACTGGTTAAAGTCCTGGGTGGCGAAACCGCAATCGGTGGCGATAGTGACCAGATTAAAAGTTGCGTGGCGCAATGCCGTAAAGAAATCCGGGTAAGTGCCGGTGTTCCACAGTACAGCCGCTGCCAGCACACAGCTACCCAAGACCAAGGCCAGAAAGCCCCGCAACTCCATGTCTTCCCGATAAGGCCGTAGCGACCGCTTGCGGATAACGACGAAATGGGTGGCAAAATTAATCGCGGCCAGCAGTTGAAAAACTGTCAGTACTACTTCGATAGACAAGGAATTAAAAAAACCAACGCTGGCATCATGGGTAGAAAATCCACCTAAGCTCATGGCGGCAAAGGCATGGCAGACCGCATCGAACCAGTTCATCCCTGCTAGTTTCAACGAGACAATACAAACTACGGTAATGCCGGCATAGACCATCCACAAGGCTTTGGCGGTTTGGGCGATACGCGGAGGCAGGTCGGATTCTTTTACCGACCCTGGCGCTTCCGCCATGTACAACTGCATCCCGCCGATACCTAAGATAGGCAAGATCGCCACGGCGAAAATAATGATACCCATCCCCGCTATCCAGTTCAGTTCGTGCCGCCAGAGATTGATCGACATGGGTAGGTTATCGAGTCCGCTCAATATGGTTGCACCCGTGGTAGTAAGGCCAGAAACCGCCTCGAAATAAGCATCAATGAAGCTTAAGGAAGGCATATAGATAAGGAATGGTATCGCACTGAATACCGGAGTTACCGACCAGGTAATCGCAACCAGCAAAAATCCGGTTTGGCGGGTTACTTTTTTGGTGGCACGAAAGGTTGGAAAAAACATCAATGCACCCACTAACAGGGTGATTAAAGTCCCTTCAAGAAAGGCATCCGTCGCGCCGTCCTTGGCGATATAAGAGGTCAACAGGCTGGTGGACATCAAGCCGCTACAGCCTATTGTGATTAGCCCAAAAACATGGACGATGGTAAGGAAGACAGTCATGATACTAGCCAGTTGGTCTCACGGGCACTGGGCCGAAAAACATTAGGGTCAAAGCTTTTTGCCAACGGCAAAGCTTGAAAAGGGAAGTTAGGCATTATTGGAGGATAGCTAATCCAGATGAAAAGCCCATAGATTACTAACATTAACCGCGCAGCTATTTGACCAGAGGTTGAAAGTTTTTCTCGATGGTGGGAACCAATTTTTTCTCCATGGCAAACATGATGACATGGTCGTTTTCTTCAAATACCGTGTCATGATGAATTTCGATCACTTGCTGGCTACGGATTAACGCGCCCAGCACGATACCGGAAGGGAAATGTATCCCGTCCACGCGCTTGCCCACCACCGAAAACGAACCGTTATCATGGGCGACAGCCTCAATGGCTTCGGCAGTACCACCGCACAGGGAGCTGACTTGCGCGACATCGCCTTTGCGGACATGCTTCAAGATACTGCCCAGGGTTTCTTGGTTGGGCAACACGGCGACATCAATTCCGGTGCCGGGCAGCAATTTGCTGTAAGAAATATGGTTGAGCAAGCAGATAGTCTTGCGCGCGCCCAAGCTTTTTGCCAGTGCGGCAGAAATAATATTGACCCCATCGTTTTCGGTGATGGCGCAAAACAGGTCGGTGCTTTCGATGGATTCGTCCAGCAGCAGCGTTTCATCCGCGCAATCGCCCTTTAAGATGACGCATTTAAGCAGTTCGTTGGAGATTTTTTTTGCCCTTCTTGGGTCTTTCTCGATGATTTTGACTTGATGGTCATTTTCAAGCGCCAGCCCAAGGCGTTTACCGATATGCCCGCCACCGGCAATAATAATGCGTTTAAGCGGCGCTTCCAGTTTGTTGAGTTCTTTCAGGACCCGGCGCACCTCATCACGCGGCGCTACGATAAAGACTTCATCTCCCGCCTCGATAATAGCCTGGCCATTCACCAGCAAGGGTTTGCCTTTACGGAAAATGGCAACCACGCGAATCTTGCTGTTGGCTAGACGGTCACTAAGGATTTTGATTTTTTTCCCGGTTAAAAACCCATGCTCGGTGACTTTTACGGAAAACAGCCGCACCAGCCCACCCGCAAAATCGGAAATGTGCAAAACGCCAGGAAAGTCGATCAGATTGCGGATAGATTCCATCACGATCTGTTCAGGACTAATCACATGGTCGATAGGGATGCCCTTGGGGCCAAATAATTGCGGGTGCTTGAGGTAATCAATCGCCCGTACCCGCGCAATGGTCTTGGGACGGCTGTACAAGGCATTGATGATAAGGCAGGCCAACATATTGGTCTCGTCGCTATCCGTAACCGCTATCACTATATCCGTGTCATGGATACCTGCCTGTTCCAGGACGGTGGGGTGGGCGGCATTGCCCGCTACGGTCGCAATATCGAAACGTTCTTTCAACGCATCCAGGAGCAGTGGCTTAAAGTCAACGACCATAATGTCATTTTCTTCGCTGGCTAAGGCAGCCGCCACTGCGGAACCGGTAACGCCGGCACCAAGAATGAGTATTTTCATTAAATCCTTCTAACCACCAATAAAATCATGGGTGGCGTATTTTACTGATTTTGATTGGTAAATACTATCTGAAAAATGGATGGTTAACCTTGTCGCACTTCAGGGCCGTTATTCCGGCATGGATATAGTAGAGACGCAAAATCTTGCGTCTCTACAAATCCATTGCTGGCGTTGAATTCGGCGACTGCTTCCAGCGAGTGTGACAATCTTATGGGGATCTCTAAAAATTCAAAAAGCTCCTTCTCCCTCTGGGAGAAGGTTGGGATGAGGGATTTAAAATCAAGCAGTTACAACCCTCACCCTAGCCCTCTCC
>JAYVGW010000282.1:0-4207 GCA_043771735.1 Methyloglobulus sp. | reverse complement strand
AAATGGTTGCATAGCTCGCTATGCGTCCATTTTTACGCCTTGTAGATGAACAAAAATCCTGCGCCATTTGGGTATATTTATTCTTGGCAATCACCTAAGATTTAAGCGTTAGACTTAATATAGTCTCTGGCTACTTCAAAGGCATGTTCAAAATGTAGATATACAGGCTTATCGCTGTCGATCATTTTTTTCAACAAGCGATTCTGTGCCTGATATTTAATATTGCCGATAGCCAAGGCGCCTATGCCAACCGCGCCGCTGTTTGATCCTTGAATGGGCGTGCCATTATGGAATGCATCAACACCTGCGATACCTGAGGGTGGTACCGCATTAACATCGGCCGCAACCTTCAGATGCGGGGCTGATGCAATAAGTTCTGCGCTCAATAATTCAATGCCTGCGGCACCTGTCGCAAAAACAACATCAGCAGTCTTCATGTATTCGCCTTTATCAGCATCTGCACCAGCGGTAATGGTAATTTTGCCGTCACCAAATTCATTGCTACATAGTTCGGCAATATGTTGGGCTTTATCCAGTTGCCGACCGATAATTCTTACCTTGGCACCCGCTTGAGCCGCAATCACAGCCGCCGCTTGACCCACGGGCCCGGTTCCACCTAAGGCAAGAATATTTTTTCCTTCCAGCGTGGTGTTGAACTTGGTAATTAACTCATGCTCCACAGCGGCAACCATACCCGCAGCCGTTGTAAATGCGCCGCTAGGATCAGCAAAAACGGACACTTCAAAAGGCGGAACCATTGAGCGTTTGGCCATTTTTAACATATCCATTGCCTGTTTGGTATCACGACCACCAATAAAGATTCCGGTGCGTTTTAAGTTTTTTGCACTACGGGAAAAAATAGCATCTTGTACCAGCCCTTGAATTTCACTGGCTTCAACATTGGTATAAGGTAGTGCCGAAACCCAGCCTGCATCCATCGCCATATTGACGTCAAAAGGACTTAAGTTTTTAGCGGTGGTTAACATGTGTAAAATGTATGGTTTTTCCATGATGGCTCCTTGATGTATTCAAGCACCAAGTATAAAAGAAAAAATGTCAGAAGAACAATGTACTTGCGAATTTGAACCTAAAAACAGAAAATCTGCACTGGGTTTAAGAAGTCAAAAAGAGGACAATCAAAAACAACTGAAATCCATTTTTCAGGGCGATAGCTAGCGTCTAAATACTGATTTTTTGCAGGGCGTTGAAATTAGGCGTTAAATTCTTCATTCACAGAGGAAAATATTGCTAATACGTTCGTGGATCCAAGAGAGTCGACCAAACCTGGGGCGGTAATAGCATTACTCACACTATTTTACTGGGTTGACAAATGTTGAGTATTAATGGAAATATTATCGCTAATCTACTTCAGAATTTCACCATCCACTCAGTACGGAATCCGTAAGAAAGATCCTGGCCTTCTTGTCCGGCTACAAAAGAATCCAGACGTAGTACATGGTGTTTGCCGATATTACGCTGATAGCGGACGCCAAAACCTAATACACCTTCATCTCTTTCGCTTTTGGTGCTCATGCGGCCACCGACTTCAAAGATAATTTGGCTCTGGATGCCGTCAAAAAACATCTGGTAACCGATGGTCGTACCAATGGTATCGTTGATCGGTTGTCCGAGCGGAACGCCGTAACGACCGGTTCCTACTGGACCATACAAGATACCAAGGTTTGCCAGGGGGCCACCCTGATCCGGGCTGCGGCCAGCTGATGTAAATTGGCCAATGTTCCAGAAAGCATTGAAATAGGCGAGATTGTCGGAACCGTGTAGTGTGGTGGACAGTTGTGATAGCAAAAGCACGCCACTGCCTGCTACCGGGGAGTTGCCTTGCTCCGGAACAGAGGCGTTAACCCGGAATGTTGTGTTCAACCAACCGAAACGTTGGGTTGATGCGGCACCTACATACCAGGCATTTTCATTGCCCTCGTCGCCAACATAAAGCAGATCCAGGGAAAGGGTGTTATCCCATGCGGTATCGGCTTCAGTTAACAAACCAAACAGGTTCGCAGAGTGGGTATTGTTGCGCTGGGCCAGATCGTTGTTGCCTCGTTGGATATGAGTCCAGCCGTAGATGCCAGTTACGCGGAGGTTTGATATGCCATCAAAGGCAAGGGAGTTACGGGTAATTCCAACCGTATCAATGATGTCGTTAAGAAGTACGCCATCCTGGAGCTGTAATCGTTGGCGGCCAATAGAAAATCCGACATCAAGGGTTTTGGAATCAGTCGGATCCAACCCCGGAAATAGCTCTCCGAAATCACCCTCAAAATAGAGCTGGGTCAGCCTGGAGTTGAATTCCTCCGTCCACCCGTCATTATTGTTAGGCTGGAAATTGTAGCCCGTATAACTCCCGGTTTCACGATCAATTGGCCGTAATGAGAAGAGTACCCGCTCGGTTCCTGAAAGGTTGATGTTACCGTCTAAGTCCAGCCGGTTGGCCCATTCAATGGTATTGCTTTTGCCGCTCTCGAAACTCTGGAAGGCGCTGCGAAAAGATCCGGATAATAAAAACCAGGGTTGTAGTAATTGACCTGTAGGTGTTTTAACGCCGGGCTGGATAGGGCCGTTGCCGAGAAAAGGGTCGCCGAATTCAAGAAGCGGTTGCAAACGATCCACCGGATCCACCGGATAGTGCTTAACCTTATCAGACAGAGACCACCGACTGTCAGTCGTTACCTTTTGGTTGCGATAGAACTCGACTGCACTACGGCCTTCTGAAACTGATACTTCCTGTGCTTTATTTTTAGCATTCGTTACACTTGATTGTTTGCTGTTCTGCCGGTTTTCTTGAGCTGACGCATGAGGATTTGCAAATATTGTCAATATTGCTAACCAAAATAGCGCTTGCAGACGCCGATTCACACTGGGTTTATTTAATAGTAACATCTCGTTCCCACAGTACACGGTAAAGATCAACCAGCTTATCGCCAATGGCACGAGCACTGAGTCCGTACTCAAAGCCTGCGCCCGAAATTGCATTGATTAAATGCGGAGGAAGCTGGCCTGCCACAAGCTTGATGTTTACATTGTAAGGTGTTCGACCTGTCAGTAATTCTTGATCGACGTGATAACTTGCCCAGCGATTCCCCAGCGCCTCAATGCCTTTCTTTTGTAACCGAATGTCACTAATACCGCCAAACAATACCGCTGGCGTGTGCGGGGGGCGTACAAAGATCAAGGGACTTGTGGAATAGTTGGCCGGAAGCACCTGCTCGCGTTCTCCGCCATAAGTGGTACGGACTAAGATGGGCGACCGCAGATTGAAGAGCTGCTCGTCTATCGGCATGTCACCATTATGCACGTACAATGAGTGTGTATCGCGAACGTCTCCGTTAGGATCCAGGTCGCCGGAGCGAAAAATTACAACTTTGTCGGCGTCGGTCACAGTAACCTGCAAGAATACATTGCGTTCAGCAATCAGCCCCGAGGGTACATGGTGGCCGTCAGTCAAGTTTTTAACTTCGATGTCGAACTTAAGCGCTTTTTCTTGTTCAAGAATTTTAACGTCACCCAGGCCGTAGCCGTTCCGCATTAAAGTAGTCGCACGCGCCCGGTTCTCAGCCAATAACGCCAATTGCTGATCGATAATTTCCCTGGCTGCTTTACGTTCTTCAGGGTCGGCCCAAATTCCAGGAAATTTTGCGTCCTTGGATACGCTATCTTCAAATGTTTTGGCTCCCCATCCGGCTTTGACGTCAAAACTCAACCATTCCTCCGGGGTCGCAAATTCCTGCGCTTCCGGGTTGATAGGGAAGATGCCTGGATGCACTACAGAGCTATCCGGCCCTGCGAACATATGATTGGTACGCCTGGCAGGGTGGGTGGGTTGTCCACGGACGATTGCGGCGGGAGCAAGCGGGTATTCCGAGAAGATGCCGGAAGTCGGCCCCATATGGCAACCTTGGCAGGTCACACCCCGTTTAGCTGCCGGTGTCTGCTTGTATTCGCTAAAAAGATCCTCAAACCGGGCGCCGTTAGGAATGCGTACATCGTGGCAGCGACCACAAAATCCCGGCTGAGATAGCTGCTCAAGATGACGCCCTTCTATATGTGTATTGAGAGGGTTTTCCTCATTAACTTCTTGCACACGTTTAAGTTCGTCACCTTTCCGTGGGCCATAGATGGGGCCAAGGATATTGCCAGGTTCAAGGGGAAAGCGCCCCGTGATTTTGCCATAGGCCTCGGGTACCCGGTG
>JAYVGW010000281.1:0-2681 GCA_043771735.1 Methyloglobulus sp. | reverse complement strand
GGGCTTCATCCACGAAGCTATCGGCCAGTGCGACATCGCTTAGTCCGTAACACAAGCCAGCCACGGTCTCGGTTTTGGTATGGCGGATTAGGTAAATGTCCACAATGCGCTTACGGTAAGATAAAATACGAGTTCCGCCACTTGCTGGCTAGTGCCCAGGCAATCGCCCGTGTAACCGCCGATGTGGCGATTGAAATAACAACCCAGCCGCCAGTTGACCAACAAGATGAACGGGATTGCCACGATACATAACAACGGGAGCAACACCAAAGGGGACAAGGCGAACGCACCCGCAAGGAGCAATTCTTGCGTACTGGGCTTATAAACTGCTGCGCCGCCCTTGCTGTTGTCGCTTCTAGCATAATCGTATTGGCGCATCAGCAATAGCGGTTGCAATCGACTTAGGCTATGTCCGGCAAACAATACGAATGGCACGGAGGTCGCCGTTAGCGAACTGAGCAAGCTGATTTTAAAGGCCATCGACAATACCAAACCCAGCGCACCATACGTGCCAATCTGCGAATCTTTCATGATTGCCAAGATGCGCTGCTTGTCGTAACCGCCGCCAAAACCGTCGCAGACATCGGCAAAGCCGTCTTCGTGGAATGCACCAGTTAATAAGATTCCACAAACCAATGCCAAAATGATGGCGGTCGTTTGCGGCCACAATAAGTTCGCCAGATAAAAACACAATCCCGTCAAACCACCCACCACCCAGCCAACCAAAGGCAGATAAATACTGGCTTGCGGCAATTGGCTGTAGTCCTGATCTTTGGGTGCAGGCAGCCTGGTATAAAAGCTAAGGGCTAGGAAGAATAATTTTAGATGGGGCATGAGTTATTGATTGTAGAAGGTCAACTCACCTCCACTGAGGTTTTCAAACAGCAGTTGCAAAATTTGTGCTGCGTTTCTTACCACTTTCGCGCCATCCAATAATCAGGTTTTCGATGCAAATGCGCCACTGCTACAACAATAATTTTATCGGCATTCAGCGCATACAAAATACCATAAGGAAAACGCTTAATCAGGCATCGCCTGACTTCTTCCCCAATCAAAACACACGCTTCAGGATAAGCGGCGACCCTTCTAACCGCAGCATCAAACTCATCCAAAAACTGTACGCCTAAATTTTTCTGTTGCGTTTCGTACCATTCAAAAGCCTGATCCAATTCAGTTTGAGCGACTTCAAGAAATTCTATTTTCATTTGTATTTCTGCATGACCGCCTCATAGCTCACTGTTTTTAGCTCCCCAACTTTATAGGCTTGCCATCTTTTTTGTGCTTCTTCACGCCAAATAGCATCTATTTCAGAGTCTGGGATATCTAAATCAGCAAGCAACAGTTCTGCTAAACGTAATTTTTCCATTGATGACAAATGGCTAACTTGTTGATAAAGTTCTTTGCTAATAGACACGATTGAATCTCCTGAAGTATTTATGCGGATTATCGCGCTAAGTCGTTACGAAGCAAAACATTAACGCTATTTTTGACTTAAAATACGGTTGTTTGACTGGTAATTCGCCGAGAATGGATTCATAAGGGAATCTCTAAAAATTCAAAAAACTCCTTCTCCCTTAGGGAGAAGGTTGGGATGAGGAGATTTAAAATCAATCAGTTAAATCCCTCACCCTGCCCTCTCCCAAAGGGAGAGGGGATTATTAGAGGTTTCCATAAAATAGGATTAACTTTGCGTTGAGCAATCAACACCCGCATCCGTAAACGTCGCCATTTCGTTTAAGAACAACACCGCTGACTGGATTAAGGGATAAGCCAGCGCAATGCCGGAACCTTCACCCAAGCGTAGTTCAAGGTTCAACAGTGGTTTTGCATTTAAGTATGCCAACAAGCTTTGATGACCTTGCTCGGAAGACACATGGCTGAACACGCAATAATTCAGCACAGTCGGATACAGTTTGTACGCCACTAGCAGCGCGGCACTGGCAATAAAGCCATCGACCATAATCAGCATGCCCAACTCGGCGGCCTTAAGATACGCACCCACTATCATGGCGATTTCAAAACCGCCGAAAGTAGCCAGTACGTCCAATGGCTCTGTAATGTTTTCATGTAAGTTCAAGGCTTGTTGTAACACATCGTACTTGTGTTGCAGTTGGCTGTCGTCCAGGCCAGTGCCACGACCAACGCATTGCGCCAAGGGCATATCGGCCAAGTAATGCGCCAGCAGTGCGGCTGAGGACGTGTTGCCGATGCCCATTTCACCAAAGCCTATGCAATTGCAACTTACCTGATGTTGTAGCATTACCAATTCCGCACCTTTTTGTATGGCTGTTTCGCACTGGCTTGAAGTCATTGCTGGTTCAGTGAGGAAGTTTTTTGTGCCTTTGGCTATTTTTGCATGAATCAATTGAGGATGCCTGCTAATAGCCCCCTCTCCCTCTGGGAGAGGGTTGGGGTGAGGGAAATTAGTGTTCACCCCGGCATCAACAATCAACAGTTTCAATTGATGCTGCTTTGCAAAAACACTGATCGCCGCACCGCCCGCCAAAAAATTAGCGACCATTTGTGCGGTTACCGATTGCGGATAAGCGCTTACACCGGATTCTACGATGCCATGATCTCCCGCAAAAATCAGGATAGTCGGATTGTTTAAGTGCGGTGTCAGGGTGTTTTGAATCAAGCCGATTTGCAACGCTAGGCTTTCCATTTGCCCTAATGCACCT
>JAYVGW010000280.1:0-2743 GCA_043771735.1 Methyloglobulus sp. | reverse complement strand
ACCTTGTGTGCAGTTTTAAGTTTGGAATAGAGAATCCCACATGTTGTCTATTTTTTTCTTTACGTCCTTAGACATTTCAATCGGTTCGCCCCATTCCCTGTTGGTTTCCCCAGGCCACTTGTTGGTCGCATCAAAGCCTACTTTCGAGCCTAAGCCAGATACCGGCGAGGCAAAATCGAGATAGTCGATCGGCGTGTTTTCCAAAATCGTTAAATCCCGTGCAGGATCCATACGGGTTGTTATTGCCCAGATTACGTCTTCCCAGTTGCGGACGTTAATATCGTCATCGACCACAATGACAAATTTCGTGTACATGAATTGCCGCAAATAAGACCAAGTCCCCAGCATCACCCGCTTGGCATGGCCAGCATACTGTTTTTTCATGCTGATGACCGCCATACGGTAAGAGCAACCTTCCGGTGGCAGGTAAAAATCGACGATTTCAGGGAATTGCTTTTGCAAAATGGGGACGAAGACCTCGTTTAAGGCAACGCCTAAGATAGCCGGTTCATCTGGCGGCCTACCGGTATAAGTGCTGTGATAGATGGGGTTGCGCCGTTGGGTGATTCGTTCAATGGTAAACACCGGGAATTCATCAACCTCGTTGTAATAGCCGGTGTGATCGCCAAAAGGGCCTTCCTTCGCCATTTCACCTGGATAAATAAAGCCTTCCAGCACGATTTCAGAGTTGGCTGGAACTTGCAGGTCGTTGCTCAGGCATTGCGCCACTTCGGTTTTACTGCCACGCAATAGACCAGCAAAACCATATTCTGATAAGGTGTCCGGCACGGGAGTTACTGCTGCGAGTATGGTGGCTGGATCAGCACCTAAGGCGACGGCGATAGGAAAAGGTTTGTCAGGATGCGCCTGTTGCCATTCCCTGAAATCCAGTGCGCCGCCACGGTGCGCCAGCCAACGCATAATCACCTTGTTTTTTGCGATCACTTGTTGGCGGTAAATGCCCAGATTCTGCCTGGTTTTGTTCGGGCCTTTGGTAATGACTAAAGGCCAAGTGATAAGTGGTGCAGCATCCCCAGGCCAGCAGGTTTGTATCGGATACTGGCTTAAATCAATCTCATCGCCTTCTAATACGACTTCATGGCAGACTGGGGAGGACACCAACTTGGGTGTCATGTTAAGGACTTGCTTGAACACCGGGATTTTTTCAAAGGCATCCCTCATGCCTTTGGGTGGTTCAGGTTCTTTTAGATAGGCCAGAAGTTTGCCGATTTCCCGCAATTCACTCACTTCATTGGCACCCATACCCATAGCGACCCGTTTGGGTGTGCCAAACAGGTTGCAAAGCACCGGTATTTTAAAGTTTTTGGGGTTTTCAAACAGCAAAGCCGGACCGCCCTGTTTAAGTATACGGTCACAGATTTCAGTCATTTCCAGATAGGGATCGACTTCTACGGTAATGCGTTTAAGTTCCCCTTGTTTTTCGAGTTGTGCGATAAAGTCCCGCAAATCCTTATATTTCACGCCGCAGCACCTATACCATTGTGCCTAAGTAGCGCGTCGATGCTGGGCTTACGGCCACGGAATTTGACGAACAATTCCATGGCATCGTGGCTGCCGCCGAGTTCCAAGATGTTGGACAGGAAAGCGTTTCCGGCTTCTTGGTTAAAAATACCTTTTTCTTCAAATAAGGAAAACGCATCGCTGGACAACACTTCCGCCCATTTGTAGCTGTAATATCCTGCCGCATAACCGCCCGCAAAAATATGGCCGAAACTGTGCGGAAAGCGGTTGGATTTGGGCGGGTGGATGACGGCAACTTGTGACCGTACTTTTCCCAAAGTTTCATAGATTCTGCCGCCTAGGGCAGGGTCGTAATCCTGATGGATCTTGAAATCGAACAGGCTGAATTCAAGCTGCCTCACCATCACCATGCCGGCCTGGAAATTTTTTGCCATCAGCAGTTTGTCGAATAAGCTGTCAGGCAAGGTTTCACCTGTTTGATAATGACCGGAAACCAGTTGCAGCGATTCCTTTTCCCAGCACCAGTTTTCCATGAATTGGCTGGGTAGCTCGACCGCATCCCATTCTACGCCGTTGATACCGGACACGCCCAGGTAGTCAATTTTGGTCAGCATGTGCTGTAGGCCGTGGCCGAATTCGTGGAATAAGGTGGTGACTTCATCGTGGGTTAATAAGGCAGGTTCACTACCTGCTGCCGCACTCACGCCATCCTTGGCGATCGGTGGAGTAAAGTTACACGTCAAATAGGCCACTGGGGTTTGAATTGAGTTATTAAATTTTTTGCGCCCCACACAGTCATCCATCCACGCACCGCCACGTTTTTTAGGACGCGCATAAAGGTCGAGATAAAACTGACCACGCAATTGGTTGTCCTTGTCATGAATCTGGAAAAACCGCACGTCGGGATGCCAGCTATCGAAGGAATGAATTTCTGTGATCTTCAAGCCATACAGCCTTTCCACGACCGTAAACAGTCCGGGCAGGACGCGGGTTACGGGCAAATACGCTTTCACTTCTTCCTGCGACAGCTGGTAAAAGTGCTGGCGCATTTTCTCGGAATAATAGCCCAAATCCCAAGATTGTAAGTCATTAATACCATAATGCTCGTCGGCAAAGGCCCTTAACTCCGCCAAATCTTTTTTAGCTTGTGGCAACGATTTTTCGGCGAGGTCTTCCAGAAAATGCACCACATCTTCAGGCTGTTCCGCCATTTTTGTGGCTAAGGAGAGTTCGGCATAATTCTTGTAGCCCAACAACTGGG
>JAYVGW010000279.1:0-3940 GCA_043771735.1 Methyloglobulus sp. | reverse complement strand
GGGCGAAACTTTTATCTGGAAGCCTCTGTCGATTTTTAACGGTCACCCTTTTGAAGCAAACGGCGTTATTTTTTGGCTTATATAGCCAAATCATCAATTTTAATCTGTCAGATGGCGTAGAGCTGTATTTGATCAAGCAATTCTATAGCCAAGCTGAATCGGACGAGCTATTTGCAAGATTGTTGGGCGGCTTGGATTGGCGAGAGGAAGACATTTTTATTTTTGGCAAATGGGTTAAAGTGCCGCGTTTGATGTGTTGGGTTGGTGATCCTGATGCCTACTATGAATATTCTGGCGTTAACCATCTGCCAAAACCGTGGACACCGGAATTGCAAGCCATTAGAGGAAAAGTGGAGCAGCAATGCCAAAGCACTTTCAATAGCGTGTTGGCTAATTTGTACCGGGATGGCAAGGATTCTATGGGTTGCCACGCCGACGATGAAAAGGAGTTGGGTATCAACCCTGTGATTGCATCTTTAAGTTTAGGCGAAGAACGCTTGCTTAAGATGCACCACAAAAAAACCAAACAGTCATTAAACATTACCTTGCAACACGGCGACTTGATGGTGATGGGCGGAACTTGTCAACGGTTTTGGATGCATTCCGTACTTAAAACTAAGGCACACAAAACGCCGCGCATCAATTTGACGTTTCGGAAAATACTAACCGTTTAAACGCCTTACGGTAACCTCTAATAATTCAAAAAACTCCTTCTTCCTTTGGGATGCCTACATGGATGTAGGTAGTAGGGCAACGCAAGAGCAGTTGCCGAGAAGGTTGGGATGAGGGCTTTAAAATCAAGCGGTTATTTCCCTCACCCTAGCCCTCTCCCAGAGGGAGAGGGGATTATTAGCGGTTCCCTTATTTGATCGCCTTAAAACCAATATCCGTCCGATAATACGCATTATCCCAATGAATATCTTTAGCCAGTCCGTAGGCTTTGGCCTGGGCTTCCTTGATCGTCTCGCCTAGCGCACACGCACACAGGACACGGCCTCCAGCAGTTACAACGGCATCGCCTTGTGTTTGCGTGCCGGCATGGAAAACCTTAACTCCATCCGTTTCCTGTTGCGGCAACCCCGTAATCACCGCGCCTTGCTGATAGGCATCAGGATAGCCACCTGCCGCCATCACGACACCCAACGCCGCCCTGTCATCCCAGTCACTGCTGGTTTTGTCTAAGTCACCAGCCAAAGCAACCTCACAGAGTTCAACCAAATCGCTTTTCAGGCGCATCATGATGGGCTGGGTTTCAGGGTCGCCAAAACGGCAGTTATATTCCAGCACCTTAATCGCGCCATCAGTGGAAATCATCAACCCTGCATACAGGAAGCCCGTATAAGGATGTCCGTCTTCCGCCATGCCTGCCAAGGTCGGCGCTATGACTTCCCGCATGACGCGCTGGTGTATCTCCGGCGTGACTATAGGGGCAGGCGAGTAAGCGCCCATGCCGCCAGTGTTAGGGCCTTTGTCACCATCGTCACGCGCCTTATGGTCTTGCGAGGTTGCCATGGCCAACGCATGTTTGCCATCGGCTATCACAATAAAACTGGCTTCTTCACCTTGCAGGAATTCCTCGATGACCACCCGGTTTCCGGCTGTGCCGAAGACATTGCCTGACAGCATATCTTCAACCGCATTAATGGCTTCCTGCTCGGTTTGCGCCACCACCACGCCCTTCCCTGCCGCCAAGCCGTCAGCCTTGACCACAATCGGCGTACCTTGAGCCTTTATGTAAGCGATTGCTCGCTGTTGATCGGTAAAACTATGGTATTTGGCGGTCGGAATACCGTACCTGACCATAAAATCCTTGCAATAACTTTTGGAGCCTTCCAGCTGCGCCGCCTGCGCTGTAGGGCCAAAGCATTTCAACCCTGCTTGTTTAAAACTGTCTACGATGCCCATCGTTAACGGCACTTCAGGCCCGACGATAGTAAGGTCGATCTGTTCTTGCTTTGCAAACGCCAGTAGGCCGAGAATATCAGTCGCGATTATCGCGATGTTTTCAACGCCTGCTTCCAGCCCTGTCCCGGCATTGCCTGGCGCGACGAATACCTTCTCCACTTTAGGAGATTGTTTAACTTTCCAGGCTAAGGCGTGTTCACGTCCGCCATTACCGACGATAAGTATTTTCATGGATTAGGTTCAAGTTTCAAGTTTCAAGGTTCAAGGCCAAAGATTCAGGGTTTATGCTGTTTTGCACCTTGAACCCTGTACCTTGTACCTAAATAAAATCAATGCCTGAAATGGCGCATTCCGGTGAATACCATAGCGATATTATGCTCGTTAGCCGCCGCAATCACTTCATTGTCCCGCACTGAGCCACCAGGTTGGATGATTGCGGTAATGCCAGCTTCGGCGGCTGAATCTATGCCATCCCTAAACGGGAAAAATGCGTCGGAAGCCATCGCAGAACCTGCCACTTCTAGCCCCCCATCAGCCGCTTTGATCCCGGCGATTTTGGCCGAATAAACGCGGCTCATCTGCCCTGCCCCGACACCAATCGTCTGTCCATTTTTGGCATAAACAATGGCATTGGATTTGACAAACTTGGCGATTTTCCAGGCAAAAAGCATATCCCGCAGCTCCCGTTCAGTCGGCTTGCGCACACTTACGACAGTCAAGTCAGCAGTGCCGACCTCACCCGAATCTTTCTCTTGCACAAGTAAACCGCCGCTAACCTTTTTTAAGTCCAGTGCGGCTGTATTCCCGTAAGTAAATTCACCGCATTGCAGCACGCGCAGGTTTGGTTTTTCCGCCAAGACGGTTTGCGCCGCACTGCTGAATGCAGGGGCAATCATCACTTCGACAAACTGCCGCCCTATAATCTCAGCCGCCGTTGCTTTATCCAGCTCACGATTGAAAGCGATGATACCGCCAAAAGCGGAGGTAGGATCGGTGGCATAAGCCTTATTGTACGCGTCTAAAAGGGTGTCGCCCTCGGCAACGCCGCAGGGATTGGCATGTTTGACTATCACGCAGGTAGGCCGGTCGGTGAATGATTTGACGCATTCCAAAGCCGCATCGGCATCAGCGATATTGTTGTACGACAACGCCTTACCTTGTAGCTGTCTTGCTGAAGCTATCGTACCCGAAGCGGGATCGAGTTCACTATAAAACGCGGCTTTTTGGTGTGGGTTCTCACCATAACGCATGGTTTGACTAATATAAAATTGTAAATTGAGCGTATCAGGAAATTCAACACCCGCCATTTTGCCTAAATACGAGGCGATGGCAGTATCGTAACGCGCGGTATGTTGAAAACATTTCAGCGCGAACACAGACCGGGTTTGTAAGCTAAGGCCATTATTTGTTTTCAATTCGGCAATTGCCTTGGCATAATCCGAAGGATCGACGATAACGGCAACATCGGCATAGTTTTTGGCGGCGGCACGGATCATGGTTGGGCCGCCAATATCTATGTTTTCGATGGCCGTCTCTAACGCGCACTTGGGATCGGCGATAGCCTGTTCAAACGGATATAAATTAACCACAACCAAATCAATTGCTTGAATGCCGTTAGCTGTCATGACTTCATCGTCTATGCCGCGCCGACCCAATATGCCGCCATGAATTTTAGGGTGCAAGGTTTTTACCCTGCCATCCATCATTTCGGGAAAGCCAGTGTAATCAGCAACTTCGGTCACTTTAACCTGGTGTTCGGTCAGCGTTTTAGCGGTACCCCCAGTCGATAGGATTTCTACGCCTAATAGGCTGAGTTCACGGCAGAAATCCACAACACCCGATTTATCGGAGACACTGACCAGCGCGCGGGTAATTTTTTTGTCCATGTAAGTTGATTTGAAAATAATAGAGGGACGGGGAAAGAAAGACTGTAGGTAATTTTTTACCTTAAGGGGATCTCTAAAAATTCAAAAAGCTCCTTCTCACTCTGGGAGAAGGTTGGGATGAGGGATTTAAAATCAAGCATTTACAACCC
>JAYVGW010000278.1:0-2576 GCA_043771735.1 Methyloglobulus sp. | reverse complement strand
AGCCAATCCTGGGATGAATTCGATGGCAAGGGCATTGATATTGCCATTACGGTATGCGACCAAGCGGCGGGGGAAGTGTGCCCAGTGTTTCTTAACAGCGCAATCAGGGCGCATTGGGGGCTACCTGACCCCGCCCACGTCACCGGGACTGATGCAGAAATCGCCAAGGCATTCCAAGCCACTTATGATGCGCTTTCCGTCAGGATTCACAAAATGCTGCCTTTGCCGATTGAAGATATGGATAGCGCCGATATAACAAAGGCATTAAACGAAATTGGCAGTCAATCATGAGCGGCAAAGCTTCTGCCATAGGTTTTTTTGAGCGCTACTTAACGGTTTGGGTGCTGCTTTGTATTCTCGTCGGCATCGTTTTGGGGCATTTTTTACCAGATTTTTTTCAAGCGATTGGAAGAATGGAGTATGCAAAGGTTAATCTGCCGGTCGGATTGTTGATCTGGATTATGATTATTCCGATGTTGGTGAAGGTGGACTTCGGCGCATTGCATGAGGTACGCCGGCATGTACGCGGCATCGGCGTGACATTGTTCGTTAACTGGCTGGTCAAGCCGTTCTCGATGGCTTTCCTCGGCTGGTTGTTCATCCGCAACCTGTTCGCACCGATGCTGCCCGTAGACCAGCTCGACAGTTACATTGCCGGATTGATCCTGCTGGCCGCTGCGCCCTGTACCGCGATGGTGTTTGTGTGGAGCAGGCTCACCAACGGCGATCCGCTGTTCACGCTGTCACAAGTGGCATTGAACGATGCCATTATGGTTGTCGCCTTCGCGCCATTGGTCGCATTTCTGCTGGGTATTTCGGCCATTACCGTGCCGTGGGCGACGCTCATTACCTCGGTGGTGCTTTACATCGTGATTCCAGTGATGCTTGCCCAACTCTGGCGCAAGTTGCTGTTGGTGAAAGGCCAGGCGGCATTTGATGCAGTTATGGCAAAGATTGGGCCATGGTCGATTATGGCTTTACTGGCAACCCTGGTGCTGCTCTTCGCCTTTCAGGGTGAAGCCATTTTGAAGCAACCATTGGTTATCGCACTTCTGGCCGTGCCGATCCTGATTCAAGTGTTCTTCAACTCAGCCCTGGCTTACTGGTTGAACCGTGTTGTCGGCGAGAAACACAACATCGCTTGCCCATCTGCCCTGATCGGAGCATCCAACTTCTTTGAACTGGCAGTCGCCGCCGCCATTAGCCTATTCGGGTTTAATTCAGGTGCTGCGCTGGCTACCGTGGTCGGCGTATTGATCGAAGTGCCAGCAATGCTGCTGGTGGTAAGGGTTGTAAATAGGTCGAAAGGTTGGTATGAGCGACATCCTAGTGGCCCTCCACAATACAGGCACTAGGGGGCTTGCAAAACTATCAAAGGCGAACGGAATTAACGTCCGGGACGGCCAAAAAAGAAAATATCCTGCCCAGTATGATTATTGGTTCGGCCTTATGAAGCTTTAACTTCGGTTCGCCTTGACCCTGTCGAAAGGTCTATGTGCTTCGACAAGCTCAGCACGAACGGTTCAAATATTTCAATGGCAGGTTTGCAGCGGTTATTGCCCAATTTGGAGCGCGATCCCGATATCGTCATCAGCGATTATCGCCTGAACGCTAACTTTACCGCGAAAGACGTTATCAACGTCGTAAACAACCACTTTGGCTATGACTTACCCAGCTTGATTTTGACGGGTGAAACGGCTGATTTGAGCCAAGAATTACCAGGGCAAACCATCTTGCACAAACCGATAGAATCCAAACAATTACTGGCTGAAATCCAATGCCTTACAGAAGTGTAGAAAGCGCTTACGGCTTGGGAATAACAATGCCTTGCCGTGCTATTTCAACCAACAACTGCGTTCGGCTTTTCACGTTAAAGCGCTTCAACAAATTGCTGACATAATCTTTCCGTACTGTGTTTTCGGCCAAGGATAACTTGTTGGCGATCTGCTGATTAGAATAACCTTGGCACAGATAAAAAAGCACGTCCACAGCCCTGCCCTTAATGCCCAAAGCTTCAGGCGTTTTAGCCAAGCCGCGCGTTACGCCGCTTGCGCCAATCACCGATGGCGGCAAAAACACCTGGCCTTGCAGCACAGTTTCTAAGGCTTCCTGCAATAAGCTATCACCATTCATGGCTTTTGATATATAACCGAATGCTCCCGCTTGCAAACAGTTCATCACCGTTACTTCATCATCGTAAATCGACAGCATCACCGCTCGGGTTGCCAATGCCTGCGCGTGAATATAATGCAGCACATCTAACCCTGTATTAACATCTTCATCGGCTAAGTGGATGTCCAAAAATGCAAAGTCAATGGGCGTATCGAGGAGGATCGCAATTGCCTGGGCGTAATCAGCCGCTTCATGCACCTCGGCACTGGGTACAGTCTCCTTCAATAACGCCTTAAATCCTGCCCGGACGATGCCCTGGTTTTCGAGTAAGAGAATTTTCATGGGTTTGCTTTGGTTTCGCTTATTTTATTTCATGGCTATTAACAAGCCACAGGTTGCAGCAAAACCGGTTGGTGAGTGGCGCATAACTTCAATAGGCGGTTAGGGATTTGATTTTCCCAGAA
>JAYVGW010000277.1:0-5037 GCA_043771735.1 Methyloglobulus sp. | reverse complement strand
TTTAGCTCGGCTAAAAAGTCTGAAATAAGCTCAAAACCAATCGACTCTTCTGATTAGCAAGATTCTTCAGTCAGAAAAGCAAGATTCAAAAATCTAGCAACTCATTAAAATCTACAGGTTCAAAATAATTTGATTTGTCCATGCCCAGCATTTCCAGTGCCAGCAAAGCCATATTTTTTGAACCGCCGCCCTCACCAAGCTGTTGTTTTACCTCAAGAAAATCTTGGCGCATTTGTTCGGCATAAGGCTTGTCTTTCAGTAGCTTGCTTATTTCTTTTGCCAGATTCTCAGCGCTGGCCTCATGTTGGATCAGTTCCTTGATTGCTGGTTTTCCGAGGATTATATTGGGTAAGCCGATGTATGGCGTTTTCACCAGCCACCGTCCCAGCCAGTAAGTTAAGGGGGACAGCTTGTAAGCGATGACCATAGGCACGCCCAGCAGCGCAATCTCAAGGCTTGCGGTGCCGGAGGTGGTCATGATGGCATCGCAGCATTGGATGACATCGTAGGGTTTATGTTTGATGACGGTAATCATTAACCGTGCTTCCCTTAAATGTTGCTCCAGCAGCGCGTCGGGAATTGAATCGGCTTGCGGCAACAAGAAGTGGATGCCGGGAAAGCTGTCTTGGAGTTGATGGGCAGCCGCTAACATCACGGGTAACATGCGTTCGATTTCATTCGTGCGACTGCCGGGTAAAAGGCCAACAACGTGTTTTGTTTTGGCCAAAGAAAAATTCTTGCGATCTTCCTCCTTATTTCGCAACGGATGGGCTTTATCGACAGAAGGATGCCCGACATACCGTACCGGTACTTGTTCAATCTCATAATAAGGGACTTCAAAAGGGAAGATAACCGCCATCATGTCGATGACTGCGCCGTATTTTTTAACACGGCCCGCACGCCAGGCCCAAACCTGTGGACTGACGTAAAACAAGACTTTGATGCCGTTTTGCTTGGCAAAACGCGCCAATTTGAAGTTGAATTCCTTATAATCCACACACACCAGCAAGTCAGGCCGTTCCCTAAGTAACAGTTGCTGCATGGATTTTAATGTTCGGAGGATTTCCCCAAAATGCCTGATAACTTCTACTACGCCGATTACCCCGATAGAGGAAGAATCGTAACGTATATCGATACCCGCCTGAGCCATTTTTACGCCGCCCATGCCGATGCCTTGAATATCGGGTTGATGTTTTTTTAGTTCCATGAACATGCTGGCGGCATGTTGGTCGCCGGATGATTCGCCAGCACTAAAAAAAACTTTAAACGGCTTGTGTGTCATGTTGGTCCGCAGGCTATTTAGCAATATCATGGCGTTGGCTCGGATAATCCACCGCTCTTATGGGTTAATTCGGATTATTGGCTAATCCCCAAAAAAAAGCTAGCTATAACTTATTGACAAACAGGAATTTTTTCAAAAACTGCCATGCCTTAGAGCGGTGGATGTTAGTAGTAGCTTAAGCTTTCCATTTTACAATAACTTAATTATACAAAAAGTAGACAATCTTATTGAAAATGGTAGAGAATTGAGTGCGTCCAAAAAGAGTCGCATTTCTGCGTGAATATACGCCTTCAGCCCATGTATGCAGTGTAGTGCTGACCTCTTAAGGCACAGAACACCGCCCATACGGTATTATTTCACACCAATGACCGATAAGGATAAGCATATGAAAATTAAACATACCCCCTTAAACTCTATCTTTATTGCCCTTTTGTCGAGCTTTTTCTACATGCAATCCGCAAGCGCTATAGACAGCAAGAATTTCGCGGGGATTAAGTTTATTTTCATTCAACCCGGCTGTTTTCAGATGGGCAATGACAAACCGCCGACCGACAGGACAGTCGGTGAAACGCCTAGCCATCGCGTTTGCATAGAAAAACCTTTCTACATGGGCGAAACCGAGGTGACCCAAAAACAATGGCAAGATGTCATGGGCAATAACCCCAGCAAAAACAAGGTCGAAGACAAGCCGGTGGACAGGGTAAGCTGGAATGATGTCCAGGACTTTATCCAGAAACTGAATGCCAAAGAAGGCGGCACAAACTTCCGCTTGCCAACCGAAGCCGAATGGGAATATGCGGCAAGGGCTGGCAGCGACGACGATTTTTCTTTTGGCGACAATGAAGGCTCCCTGGCAAAGTATGCTTGGTTTGGCAACCTGGGTTACAAAGGCAGTCCCCATGAAGTGGCGCAGAAAGAACCCAACAATTTGGGCTTGTACGACATGCACGGCAATGTCTGGGAATGGGTGCAAGATTGGTACGATGGCACTTACTACAGCAACAGCCCGGCAAACAATCCACAGGGGCCGGAAACAGGCAAATACCGTGTCTATCGCGGCGGCAGTTATATCGGCAAGGCCACCAACCTGCGTTCAGCCGTGCGTTTTAGCGCGTTGCCGACGACCCGTACCCATGACCTAGGTTTTCGTTTGGCGAGGCAGCTTGATTAAAATTCTAATTCATCCTGTATTCAGGATTGAAAAGTAAACTGTACGCGAGTTTATTGAACGAGGATGAATCATGAACACGTTGACCAAAGCCGTTATTGCAATGCTAATGCTAGGCTTTTTAAGTGCTTGCGCTTATGACCCTGCGGTAGGACGCTACGGTTCGTCTAGTAGTTATTACGGCCAAGGCTATAGGCAAAACTCGAACTCTGGCTATTCAAACTATGGCAATTACGGCTATCAGCAACCTGCTTACGGATATGGTAATTCTGGGTACCAACAATCGCCGTACGGGTATTCTGGCAACCAACAACGTCCGTATTGCCCAGATGATGACGATTATTAACGCTAAAAGTAAAGTAGAAAAAGTCGGCCTATAAGCCGGGTTCTGTCGAGAACAGCCATTCATCTAGGCTGCAAGTCGCCTTGCAGCTCAAGCAATCTACCCAGGAACCGCGCGGGCCACGCGTATATTCCTCTATTTGATCTTGCTCCGGGTGGGGTTTACCGTGCCGCCCCTGTTGCCAGTTGCGCGGTGCGCTCTTACCGCACCTTTTCACCCTTACCTTCCTCTTTTACAAGAAGAGGGCGGTATATTTTCTGTGGCACTTTCCGTAGGCTCACGCCTCCCAGGCGTTACCTGGCACCCTGCCCAATGGAGCCCGGACTTTCCTCCATCCTATCTTGCGATAAAACAGCGACTGCCCAGCCGACTCTTTCTGGGTAAATTATACCCTAAGCTGGTAATGGGCGTTGAAAAAGACCCTTAACAAAAAAACATTTAGTTTTGAGGCAGTTGGTGGTGCAACTCAAATTGACCATAATTGTTGCGCCTAAATACGGTGTTTTCGTTGTTGAAACGAAAAATATGAAAGGCTGGATTGTAGATGGTTCTCAACAAGAAACTTGGGCACAAACATATTGTTGGTATAGATTCGAATGGCTTCTAGGTATTTATACGGATATTAATGTTGTAGGTAACCTTGTAACCTGTCCAGCTATGCGTAACCGTGGTTCTACAAGCTTTATAAAGCTTGCCATCGCATCAAAAACCGTTTTATAAGGCTTAATCCTGTGCATAGGGTAAGAGGTGTTTAAGCCTTATTGCTTATAGTGGTTTTTATGAGATTTCAATTACTTGTGTAACTTTTGGTGACATATGGTTTAATTGAAAATTGAGCAACATACGTCAACGCCCATTAAAAAGCCGATTTGAGAGAAAAATATGCTCCCACCCTATGTTTCGATCATCGTTCCTTGCAGGAACGAAGTCAATTTTATAGCCAAATTCCTGGATTCGCTCCTGGCGAACGACTACCCTAAAATAAAGATGGAGGTGTTGGTTGTAGATGGCATGAGCGATGACGGGACACGCGATATTATCAAATCTTACATGTCCCAACATGGTTTTATCAGCTTGATAAACAATGAACAAAGAACAACCCCAGTTGCGCTAAACCTAGGCATTACGCACGCCAAGGGCGAAGTTGTCATGCGGATGGACGTGCATGCGGAATATCCGACAAACTACGTTTCAGGATTATTAGCAGTCTTGGATGAAACTGGGGCTGACAATGTCGGCGGCCTGTGCCACACGGTGCCGGCAAACAATTCGGTTATTGGGAAGGCTATCGCAATTGCTATGGCCCATCCTTTTGGTGTCGGTAATTCGTATTTTAGGATTGGCGTGGTCGAGCCACGCTGGGTTGATACCGTCCCGTTCGGATGTTATCGGAAAGAGGTGTTTGACCGCATTGGCCTGTTCGACGAAGAACTGATACGGAATCAAGATGATGAGTTGAATCTGCGCCTGATTAAACACGGCGGGAAGATCTTATTGGTCCCACAAATCGTATCCAATTACTATGCCAGGGATTCGTTACGCAACTTATGGCGCATGTATTTTCAGTACGGTTATTTTAAGCCCCTGGTGGTGCGCAAAATCGGTGGTGTGCTTACTTTCCGACAGATTGTCCCAGGTGCGTTCGTGTTGAGCCTGGTGTTGTTGACGTTACTTGCTCCTTGGTCAAGTAAGGCACTACTTTTTGATAATATTCTGTTATCAACCTATGTGGCGGCCAATCTTAGCGCGTCTTGGGTTACTGCATTTCGGACTAAGGTGCCTTCAGCTTTTGCGCTACCATTCATTTTTCCTGTGGTGCATTTTGCTTACGGGTTCGGCTATTTGAAGGGGATATACGAATTCTTTCTTTTGCCCTTATTCAAATCGAAAATACCGAGCCCGCGGGACATTAATATTTCAAGGTAGCTAATTCCGGCCTTTTCCATATTTGGTTGTATGCAGAGAATAAGACTTATAATAACAGCCGATGACTACGGAATGTGCGCATCGGTTAATTCCGCCATTGAAGAATGCATGTCCGCTGGGGCGGGGGAAAGTCAGTTGGCAGATAGTTGGTTTTCCGCACAGGGGAACTTAGAGCTTATCCGCAAATAACCTGATAAATTTTGTGCTGTTGTGAAAGAATTTAGAAGTTACGCATTGACGACAGGCCTAAATTCTGGGTTCAAATGAGCCATGGTCGGCATGAACGTGCCGACAAAGGCGGCGATGACCCCATTGAAC
>JAYVGW010000276.1:0-3829 GCA_043771735.1 Methyloglobulus sp. | reverse complement strand
AGCTGATCGTGACTATGTGGTGCAACTGTCTGATTGGACGGACGAAGACCCAATGACGGTTTTCGCCAAGCTTAAAAAGCAAAGCGATTATTACAATTTCAATCAGCACACGGCCGTTGATTTCTTGCGTGATGTAAGCCATGAAGGACTGGTATCCGTCACCCAACAACACCACATGTGGAATAAGATGCGCATGAATATGACCGACCTGTCGGACATTTCTGCCCATACCTATACTTACCTCATGAATGGCAATTATCCAGCCAGTAACTGGACGGGCCTGTTTCGTCCTGGCGAAAAAGTTCGCCTGCGCTTTATCAATGCGGCTGCACAAACCTTTTTCGACATTCGCATACCCGGGCTTAAGATGTTGGTGGTTCAGGCCGATGGACAGAACATTGAGCCGGTTTCAGTGGATGAATTTCGCATCGGCCTTGCCGAAACCTATGATGTTATAGTTACCCCCGAAAAAGGCGCTTATACCATTTTTGCCCAAACTATGGATCGCACCGGTTATGCCCGTGGTACGCTGGCAACTCATACTGACATGACAGCGGCTCTACCAGAGCTGGACAAGCCGATTGCCCTTGACATGATGGACATGATGGGTAGCATGGCTGCGATGGATCACAGTACACATGACAGTATGGGTGCGGGAAACGCAAATGTCCGTGTACGCCACGCCAGTGCCGAATATGGCCCCAGTGTAGATATGCGTGTGGATACGCCGCGCACCAACCTCGATGATCCCGGTATCGGCCTGAGAAACAATGGCCGCCGGGTGCTTACCTACGCTGATTTGCACAGCATTGGCGGGTCGCGGGATCCCAGAAAACCGGATCGGGAAATTGAGCTCCATCTCACCGGCAATATGAAGCGTTATAGCTGGTCATTTGATGGACTTGAGTTTGGCAAATCCACACCGGTACACTTTCGCTATGGTGAGCGACTGCGTGTGATTCTCGTTAATGACACGATGATGACACATCCCATTCATTTGCACGGCATGTGGTGCGATCTGGAAAATCCTGATGGCAGTTTTCAGGTACGCAAGCACACGCTTAATGTGCAACCAGCGCAACGGGTGACTTTTCTTGTTACTGCGGATGCGCTGGGACGCTGGGCATGGCATTGCCATCTCTTTTATCACATGCATGCAGGCATGATGCGTGAAGTGGTTGTGGCCTGAGCATGCTGCAATTAAACAGGCATAATAGGAAGCCATAAATGTACCGTCGAATAAATTTAATCACTGTCTTGATGGTTCTCTATATGTCTTCCGTTTGGGCGCAAGAAGACCAAACCCATATGGATCACAGCAAAATGAATCACGATTCTATGCCGGGCATGGATAAAAACAATAAGACCGCCCCGACACAACACTCCGGGGATAACATGAGCCACAAAAGTGCAACCTCCGGGAAAGTTGGTGACATGGGCAGCATGAATCATGGCGGTGATGAATCACTATCCATGCAGGGAGGTTCAGCTCCGCCAGATGCCCGTGATCCGCATGCCTATTCAGACGGCTATGATTTCGGTCCGATTTCGCATCCACAGATGGGCGATGAAGATAAACTGGTCTCGCTTCTGGTAGATCGGCTTGAAAGTGCAACGACTCGCGGCAATACCGCTACAACCTATGATTGGCAAGCCTCGTTTGGTCAAACCTATGACCGCGCAGTCATCAGGGCGGAGGGTGACATTGACGGCGGCACGTTTAAAGACGCACGCAACGAACTACTTTGGGCGCACGCAATTACCGCTTATTGGGACACCCAACTGGGCGTACGTTACGACAGCGGCAAGGGAATTGATCGCGGCTGGCTGGCATTTGGCGTCCAGGGTTTAGCACCTTATTGGTTATATGTGGAAGCGACTGCTTATGTGAACGAGCAAGGGAGAACCGCATTTCGGCTCGAAACTGAATACGATTTATTGGTAACGCAAAAGCTCATTTTGCAACCCCGTATCGAAATGAATTTTTATAGTCAACGAGACGATACACGAGCTGTTAGCAGTGGTTTATCCGATTTTTCTGGAGGTGTGCGTCTGCGTTACGAAATTCAGCGCGAGTTTGCCCCCTACGTAGGCATTGACTGGACAGGCAAGTTCGGATCAGCGGCAGATAATTTACGTGCTAATGGCGACAACCCGGCAGCCTTGTTGTTTATCGCTGGCGTGCGTTTTTGGTTGTAACCAGTACAATGCAAAATAACAGGCAATAAAAAGCCCGCATAAAGCGGGCTCGTTGAGTTTTATTATTTTTATTATTTAGTTGTTACTTATACAACCCAACTCAAACAGTATGACTCTTTTATTATTGTTATTAATGCGCCTTAAAGGCTATTCCCCCTCTCTTAACTGGTCGTTAAACCAGCCCAGCTCCGTAAAGCTGGCGTATTCTATATCCAATAAATTACCAGCGTCTACAAAAAAAAAGTTATTTATAAAAAAAAAATATGGGCATCTAAAAAAGCCAATAAATACAGCTTATTATTGAGCTTTAGCCGCTTCTAATAAATAAAATTACTGGCAATGAGTGCTTTCTGCATTGCCATGATACATAGGCCCTTAAGTGCTTTAGAAACACTCAGGAACTCCTCAAAAATAATTGAGCCGTAGCAGCTGGATTGGATGCAAAGTAACAATGCAGATAACTGGCGATTAAGCTTTTCAGCTGAAAAATGCCTTCACCCGGCGATGTATTATATAAGCGCTCGCCATACGCAATAGGGGTTAGTGATGTTTCGATTGTCGAATGATGAAAGGTATGACTGCGCAACACACCGCCTGGCATAGGCGCAGATTGATAACCCAAACCTTGCAAACGGTTTTGCATCGACGCATGTCCCGGTAACAGACCAACCATTGCACCGCATAAACTGGCTTTGTCGGTCGACTGCATGGATGCAGGAGGTAGAGCAACGCAGGGAGCAGCTGCCGAGATTGACTCCAGTAAATACAAGAAACCACCGCATTCAGCGTAAATCGGTTTACTTTGCCGAAAGTGTTCTTGCAACGCCGCTTTCATAGCCACATTATTTTGTAACGCCGGTAAATGCAGTTCTGGATAACCGCCGGGTAGATAGAGGCTGTCAACATCCGGCAGTTTGGAATCCGCCAAAGGTGAAAAGAATATTAGGGTAGCCCCCATTGCCCTCAGCATATCCAAATTGGCCGGATAAATAAATGCAAAAGCATTGTCTCTGGCAATACCGATGCGTAAGCCTGCTAGTCTTTTAGGTTGAACCAAAGACTCAGGTTGATTAAATTCTATAGCTTCCGGTAAGTCTGCCAAGCCAGTCAAGCCAATAGCAGCCGCCGCTGCTGATATCCGCGTTTCGAGATCATCAATCTCCTCTGCTTGTACCAAGCCTAAATGCCGTTCCGGTAAAACAAACTGCTTATCACGCGGGATACCGCCAAAATAGTGAATATCCGACGGCATACCTTGCATAATCATTTCAGTATGCCGGGCGCTGGCAATATTATTAGCTAAAACGCCTGCAACACGCAGTCTTGGCCTAAAGTTGGCGAGCCCGAATGCAATAGCACCCAGGGTTTGTGCTGTTCCTGTCGCGTCAATAACAGCCAGTACCGGCACTGAGAATCGTTCGGCAACATCGGCACTGCAAGGATCGCCATCAAACAAACCCATAACCCCTTCAATCAGGATTAAATCCGCATCCAGTGCGGCTTCGTACAACAAGCGTCTGCATTCAGTTTCACCCGCCAACCATAAATCCAGCTGATATACCGGATGGCCGCAAGCGTGTTCAAGAATCATTGGATCGAGAAAATCCGGACCGGTTTTAAATACCCTGAC
>JAYVGW010000275.1:0-6844 GCA_043771735.1 Methyloglobulus sp. | reverse complement strand
GTGAACCCTGCCCAAATCTCGGCGTATGCCAAAAGCGCCTTACAACGCGGCAAGACAGACGTGCAAGACGCACGCTTGATCGCCCGCTTTTGCGAACGCGAGCAACCGATGCTGTGGCAGCCCGCACCCGCCAGCCAGCGCGGGCTGTTGCAATTGGTGCGCCAGCTACAACACCTGAACGAAGCCTACCAAGCCGGGCAGAACCGGCTAAAGACCAGCACGGGGGCGGTACACGCCAGCATTGCCGAAACGGTCGGTTTTTTGGCGGGGCAAATCAAGCAGCTAACCGCAAAAATAGGCGAGCATATAGACCAAGACCCGGCACTGAAACAAAACCGTGCCTTGTTAGATTCCATCCCAGGCATCGGCGACAAGACGGCGCCTTGGCTGTTGGCGTATCTTGGCGCAGGCGAACGCTTTGGGCGGGGTAAACAGGCGGCGGCCTTTGCAGGCCTGTCGCCACGGCCTTGGCAATCGGGTTCAAGCATACATGGTAAGTCACGTATCCCCAAAACGGGGCATGCCGACTTGCGCAGGATATTGTTTATGCCCGCGCTGGCGACTTATGGACGTAAAAAGGCTTTTGTGGCATTTGTCACGCGCTTAAAAACCAGCGGCAAGACCCCGAAAGAAATCGTGGTGGCGTTGATGCGTAAAATCATCACCATCGCCCAGGCAGTGCTAAAATCCCAAACACCTTTTAACCCTGAATTGCACGCAAATTAAGCGCCTTTTAGCCAAAAATGGTTGACGGGGCTAACGGTATCTACTTGAAACTATCATTATTTGCTAATTCCAATCTAATAAGTTGATTAAAAGGTAATTGTGAAACATCCACGGATGATTTTCCTTATCTCTTAACAAAAACAGGGAGTTTTTGTGTTATTTGCCAGCCCTTAATGAGCAAATTATTACGGTTAACTCTCATTATTTTCAGAATCCTTTGCTAGATAGGTGCAGGCCAAGACAACAAAACCAACGACACTATAATGAAAGGCTTTTTCATTAAGTGGTAGTTCCAGAGATTGCCATATTCTCAAGAGATCGTTCACCAAAAACACTCCGAGAACGACAATAACCAATGTTACCCTAAAATAGTTTTTACTCGTCCTATTCACCGAGAACACAGAAATTACGAGTGCGAATAGCGATACGTATAAGCCAATCGCTGACATAGCTCCTGGAACAAAACTTGGTCCTAATGAAAAAATTGCCAATATAATTGCCGACCACCCTGCTATCGTCTCTATTTTCAAAATTTTACCTCAAGACCTTCAACCCCGAATCCACCCCTAAATTCTGCGCCCGATGCCGCAAATAATGATCCATCAGGATTATCGCCATCATGGCCTCTGCAATGGGCGTTGCCCGTATGCCGACACAAGGATCATGGCGGCCTTTGGTGACAACTTCGACCGCTTCACCCCGCGTATTGATGCTACGCCCAGGAAGCCTGAGGCTGGATGTGGGTTTCAGAGCAATACTTGCCGTGATGGGCTGGCCGCTGGATATTCCGCCCAAAATGCCGCCAGCATGATTGCTTAAAAAACCATCCGGTGTAATTTCATCCCGAAACTGGGTACCTTTGGTGTTGATGCAGTCAAATCCACCGCCGATTTCCACACCCTTGACGGCATTGATGCTCATCAAGGCATGAGCCAAATCCGCATCCAGACGGTCAAATATCGGCTCGCCCAAACCCGGCGGCACGTTGGTGGCGACGACTTCAATCCGTGCGCCGATGGATTCGCCTTCTTTACGTAAGGCATCCATGTAGGTTTCCATCTGGGCAACTTTATCCGCATCGGGACAAAAGAAGGGGTTGCTGTCGATGATGTCCCAATCGACGGTTTCAATTTTTATCGGCCCTAATTGGGACAAGTAACCTCGAATTTTGATACCGGCAATTTCGCGCAGGTATTTCTTTGCAATTCCTCCCGCAGCCACGCGCATCGCGGTTTCCCGTGCCGATGATCGCCCACCGCCTCGGTAATCCCTAAAACCGTACTTATGCTGGTAGGTGTAATCGGCGTGTCCAGGCCGGAAGGTTTCGGCAATTTTGGAATAATCTTTGGAGCGTTGGTCGGTATTTTCGATTAACAAACCAATCGGCGTTCCGGTAGTTTTACCGTCGAACACACCAGACAAGATTTTGACTGCATCGGCTTCCCGTCGCTGGGTGGTGTGCCTGGATGTTCCAGGTTTCCTGCGATCCAAGTCGTTTTGTAAGTCGTCTTCCGATAACGTCATCCCAGGAGGGCAGCCATCTACAATGCAGCCAATCGCAGGGCCGTGGCTTTCGCCAAACGAGGTGACGGTAAATAATTTTCCTATTGTGTTTCCAGACATATCAAACCTTGTAAAAATTCAAAATCCCCTTCTCCCTCAAGGATGCCTACATGGATGTAGGCATCCCTGAGGGAGAAGGGATTATTAGATGCGCCCAAATCAACTCAAAGCAGTTGTAAATTGTTCATGGTAATCATTAACTTGTTCAGAGGTCAGCAAAAATACCCCATCGCCGCCACGTTCAAAATCCAGCCAGTAAAAAGGCACTGCGGGGAACGTCTGTTGTAATGTTTCGGCACTGCTGCCGACTTCTACAATTAAGATTCCTTGCGGCGTTAGATAATCTTTGGCTTCCGCTAATATGCGGATGACGATATCCAGACCGGAAGCACCTGCAACAAACCCGATTTCCGGCTCTGCATGGAATTCAGCCGGAAGTTGTTGCCATTCTTCTACCGCCACATAAGGCGGGTTGCTGACAATAATGTCGTACTGGGCATCCGGTAATTTAGCGAATAAATCCGACTGGTAAAGCATAAGTTCATCATGGAGTTGATGTTTGTCTACATTGATTTTTGCAACCGCAAGTGCGGCTAGCGATACATCGACGGCATCAACTTCAGCTTCTGGAAAAGCATAAGCGCAAGCGATAGCAATGCAGCCGCTGCCGGTGCATAAATCCAAAATCCGGCCTACCTGATCTTCTTCTACCCAGGGGGCAAACCGCTGTTCGATAAGTTCGGCGATGGGCGATCTAGGCACCAGCACCCGTTCATCAACATAGAAAGACAATCCGGCAAAAATGCCTTCATGCGTGAGATAGGCGGCAGGTTTGCGGTCTTTTATCCGTTTTTCAAAAAGTTCTACAACGGCTTGCCGTTCATCTAGTGTTAACGCCGATTGCAAATAAAATTCGCTTAAATTATACGGCAGATGCAAGGTATGCAGCACCAGCGCAGCGGCTTCATCCAGCGCGGTTGCCGTACCATGGCCGAAATTAAGCTTGGTTTCAGCAAACCGGCTTGCGCCCCAGCGGATATAATCCCTTAAAGTAGTCAAAGACAACAAAACCTCGGATGAAGGTGTATTCATTGGCAAAAAAACAGATAAATTCAAGCTGATAAAGCTGGCAATTTTAAACTAAAGCAGGAAGGGTTGCCGGAATATTAAGGATTCTCTGAACAAGCCCTTCGAGAAGCCCAGGACGAACGGTAAGGTGTTGATACCTTTCGTGGTAAGCCTGTAACACAGGCACTTGCGTTGGTCGTCGAACCATGAGCGGAATCAACTCATTCAGAGATTCCTTAAGGGTGTAATAATCTCTAGCGTTGTTAATATAAATATCGGATTACTGTCATCAAAATCGCATAAAGGCATAATGTTAGTCTCCATACTCAGTAACATGCCAATATATTCAGCGGTATCTTTTTTATTTTCTTTGGAATTCCCTTAGCAACAAGCCCCACCGGGAGCGCATTTATCCTGATGCTGCCCACCCTTGGTTTCTGAGACAGACCGTATTGTTCCCGTGGCACAATCCCAAGGTGTCCCCTGAACGTCGATTGCTGGAATTATGCCGATGAAATGCTCACCATAAGCATCGCCCGTCAGTAGCTTGTAGGTGCGCTCGCACACCGCCATTCGTTCACCACGGTAGTAAACATGGCCGTCATCGTCATAAATTTCTGAAAACGGGCCGCGATAGATGACGGCGTGGCCTTTGTCGATGCACGGCTCGGTTTCCGGTTTAACGGCGGTGATGGTGACGGAACGGAATTCAATGCCTTCCACGACCTGCCACGGTTGGCTTTCCCATTTGTCATAGCTGACGGCGAAAAAACCGGCTTTGACAAAGGCTTCTAGAAATTCATGTTCTTGCAATGCGCCTGAAATACAGCCGCTCCACAAATGTTGATCCTGCTTTAAATGCTCGGGTACGGGCTCGTCACTGACTATATCGGAAATGGCAACACGCCCGCCCGGCTTGACCACGCGGAATATTTCCTTAATCATCTGCTCTTTGTCGCTATCGTGCACCAGATTCAATACGCAATTGGATACGACCAGATCAATGGAATTGTCTTTGATTAAAGGCGACTCACTGCGTTGCCATTCCTGCCAAGCCCGTAAGTTAATCACATCTTCTGCCTTACGCACCGGATTCTGGGCGAGATACTCATCCATTGCAGCCACATCCAAGGCCAAATCCTGGATCTGACCTTTTACGAATTCCACCCGATTTGAACCCAGTTTTTGCGCCATTTCCGGCTGGTACTTACGTGCCAAAGCCAACATGTCGTCGTTCATGTCCACGCCGATGACCTTGCCTTGGTCGCCTACCAGTTGCGCCGCCATATAACAGATTTTGCCTGAGCCTGAACCCAAATCCAGCACGGTGTCGCCCTCTTTTACGTAACGCGAAGGATCGCCGCAGCCATAATCCTTTTCGATGATTTCCTGCGGCAACATGGCCAATAAGGTGCGGTCATAGTCCACCGGGCAACATAAGTCTGCTTGTCTGGATTCTGCGCCTTGGGAGTAACGCTCCAATACACCTGCTTCTACGGTCATTTTTTATTCCTTGCTGGTTTTGTTGTTTGAGACTGCTAAAGATGATTACAAATTAGGCTATTGCGCCACCGCAGCTACTACCTTGCCCCGCTGTACAGCCATAACAATGTTGTCGTACAGCAATCGCCGAGTTAGTTAAGCTATCTCTTTGCAATTCGCTTAAATGTGTTTTGTGAGTTAGATTGGCACCTAACGGTAAGTTCAACATTTGGTTAAAATCGCAATCGTAAACAAAGCCTTGCCAGTCGATGCTGATGGTGTTGCGGCACATCACACTGGGGAGATTTTCCTGCCGGTAGTTGTCTTTCAATAATTGCAGATAGTCGGCAAACAAGCCTTTGCTGATTAGTTGGCTACCAAAGCGTTGAATGGGCAGATTGACCATCGCATAGAGCTTATTGAACACAATGCCATAATCATCGAACAAATGCTGTTTGTACGCTTTTTCCAGATTGCCTTGATCGGGCGGCAAGTTGTTATCTTGCGGGTTAAATACCAAATTAAGCTGTAGTTGGCTTTCCGACTGACCATAACCTAAATCATTTAGCTTTTTCAAGGCTTCAATACTGGCACTAAACGTACCTTTGCCGCGCTGCTTATCTACATTATCTTCAAGGTAACATGGTAACGAAGCGATGATTTCCACCTGGTTGTCCGCCAGAAATTTAGCCAAACCTCCATAACCCGGCTCTTGCAGAATCACCAGGTTGCAACGGTCAATCACCGTAACAGCCATCGCCCTGGCTTGCTCGACCAAATACTTGAAATGCGGGTTCATTTCTGGTGCACCGCCGGTTAAATCCAAGGTATGGATATTCTCGCGGCGGATAAATTCAAGGATAAGGTCAACTGTCGCCTTGTCCATTAATTCGGTACGCTTAGGGCCGGCATTCACATGGCAATGGGTGCAACTCAAGTTGCACAAATAGCCCAAGTTAACCTGCAAGACCTCCAGTGCCGTCCTGTTAATGGCAGGGAAATCAGTTGGCTCCAGGTAAGGCAGCGTCTCGTGCATGGCTATTCCGCTGTGAAGTAAATATCACCATAATACGCCGTTGCCTTGCCTTTGGCATTATCGGTATCGGTCATGATGGCGACTGCGTCGATATAAGGCATGTCTTCACCCGTTAGTTTTTTAAAATCATCATGGATATTGCGTTTTTCGGTGTACCAAGTTCCGGTGCTGTCTGAGGATGACCGCACCGCAACCATCACGGCATGGTCGCCGGCAAACGGATTAGGCCAAGTTTTGTCTTTTGGCGATGTACTCGCCCACACATAATTGATGGCTTTGGTATTCCAAAATACTAGCCCACCGCTTACCACCACATAAACACGAGCGGCGAAATCGTCGCCAGATTTACTTTGCTCATCAATATTACCTAAGCGATTTTCGATGCGCCAACGCCAGTTCATCACAGGCGTTTTTTGTAGGTCTATGCGTTGTTCATGGAACAACCCCGATGCCGCAGCATTGCTGTCGGCTTTCAATACCTGAAAACCTTCAAGTTTGCTGATTTGGTATTCGGTCTTGCCTTTAAATTCCTTGGTCTTCCAGCCAGCCAATGAACCCGCAGAAAAACTTCCAACAGGCAGCTTAGTTGACGGTTGTTCTTCGGCTATTGCGTTAGCGGCAAGTATTGACAAACATAAGCCAAGCAACCTTGAGTTTTTATAACGTATAACGAGCATCAGTGTTTATCCTTGATCAAAACTATCATCCGACTGTGAATGATTATAACCGTTCGGGCTGAATTATTGATTCGGCCCTTTAATGTTTGAACCGTTCGTGCTGAGCAAGTCGAAGCACATAAAACTTTCGACGGATTCAAGTTGAACGGAAGTTAAAACTTCGCAAGGCCGAATCAATAGGAATGTAACAGCCTGAGACCTTTGCACGACCCCAAGCCCCAAAACCGGTAAAATATGCCTTTATCAAAGCCTGAGCAAATAGCCCATGTCCTGGAAGAACCTAGCCCAAACC
>JAYVGW010000274.1:0-8534 GCA_043771735.1 Methyloglobulus sp. | reverse complement strand
TGAAATCTATGTTAAGCGCAGTAGACGGGATAGCGGGTTAATTTGCCGTTGCAAGATTGATCCCAAGGCGAATGTTGATACTATTCTGCTGCCGTTTTGGCGGGAGACTCCAATTGCTTCCAGCGGTTCACGATTAGGCAAAAAAGTTCCGCCGTTTTTTCGGCATCATATAAGGCTGAATGGGCTTTGTCATCTTCCCACTTGATGCCTGCTGACTGGACGATTTTCGATAATACAGTCTGTTGATACACCAACCCGCCCAGAGTGGCAGTGTCAAAAGTGCTGAAAGGATGGAACGGGCTGCGCTTTATTTTAGTCCTGTGTATGGCAGCATTCAGGAAGGCAATGTCAAAAGCCGGATTATGGCCGACCAGGATGGCCCGGTTGCAGTTGTTGCGTTTTATGGCTTTCGATATGGGGTTGAACAGCATTTGTAATGCTTCCAGCTCCTCAACCGCCATACGAAAAGGATGGTGAGGGTCGATGCCGTTAAACTTAAGCGCAGCCTCATCTAATTCTGAATTTTTAAACGGGGCGACGTGGGTTGAATAACGTTCGGTAATGACGAGTTCGTGGTTGGCATCATACTCGACAATCACGGCGGCAATTTCCAATAACGCGTGTTTTTTGGCGTTAAACCCGCCCGTCTCTATATCGATGACAACAGGGAGGTATCCTCTAAAGCGTTTGTCGAGGGGGATTACGGGTGTTGTCATCGGTGCGAAGTGGATGGGTAAATTAATTGATTGTACGCTGAGTTAGGAAGTCGCGAGACATTCTAACTTATGGTATGTTAACCGTAGTTACAGTAAAACAAAAATAATAGCGACTAAGAGGCATAAAATGCGAAAGAAAAAACAAGTGGTGCAAGCTGTCGGGCTGGCATTTTTTTCCTTTTTGGCGGGTTGCGCGACAACCCCGAATAATGCCAGCGATCCTCTGGAAGGCTGGAATAGAGGGGTGCAATCGTTTAATGACGATTTTGACCAGTACGCCATGAAGCCAGTCGCCAAGGGCTACAATTGGATTATGCCGGATTTTGCCGACCAGGGCGTATCAAATTTTTTCAGCAACCTTAATGACATAGGTGTCACCATCAACGATCTGTTGCAGTTTAAGCTTGAGCAGACTGGCATGGATGGCTCGCGTTTTCTCGTTAACTCTACAGCAGGCTTAGGTGGATTGTTCGATGTCGCCTCCATGATCGACTTGCCCAAGCATCATGAAGATTTTGACCAAACCCTAGGCGTTTGGGGCATTCCGGCTGGGCCTTATCTGGTATTGCCGTTACTGGGCCCGAGCTCCCCCAGGGGTGTGAGCGGGTTGGTCGGTGATGCCGCTTTGAATCCAGCGACTTATGTTGGTTTCGGCGCTTTCCCAGGCCTTGATAACGCAGTTGAAACAGGGATCAGCACTGGCATGTACGTATTGAATGCGATAGACAAACGTGCAGACAACCTGGCAACAGAAAAAGTCGTGTCCGAGGCGGCATCGGTAGACCGTTATGAATTCATCAAGAATGCCTATTTCCAACGCAGGAACTTCCTGGTTAATGACGGCAACCTGCCAGAAGGCGACGGCGACCCCCTGGAAAATTTCGATGACGGCAGTTTAGCCCCGCTCGATCCGCATCCGCGCTAACCGCATATCTACCTAAATGTGGGCTGGAATTATTGGGTGTCTGTATTTTTCGGCTACAAAAAAAGGGGCTTAAACCCCTTTTTTTGCAGATAACATTCAGTTGAATGCTCAATCAAACTTGCTGAAATACAACAAAATGTCCGCCAAACCAATCACAATTAACGGCACGGCAAAATAGCCATGCTGAGGGCCTTCGCTTGGCCCACCGGCACTGGATTTTATTGCGGGGTCGTTCGACGAATCATAGGTCTGGCCTTTTTTTACAGAAAACCGATCAGCAGATAACAGGGTAGAAATAGCATCTAAGCTCTGGCTAACAATGGCATTGCTTGTGTTTGATGGTATTCCTAGGTTAGCTAAGGCTGGTACAGCAGATAACGCATTCATCAGCATCACAACCGCAAAAAGTTTCATCGCTTTTAGTCGCATGATTATGTCCTCGTTTATTTAAGAATGTGGAATGGTGTCCTTGTTTTCAGTCAATAATCCAAACACTTTCAACTTAACAGCAATTTTTGAAAAAGCGATTTTTTGGAACAAAAAAGTGCCATTGCCAAGGCAGTTATCAATACGAACGGTTGGCACTGGATTGGATAAAGCATATCAAGCGTCGCTTTTTCCTTATTACAGTGTTATTTAAAGGAATCTCTAATAAATCCCCTCTCCCTTTGGGAGAGGGCTAGGGTGAGGGGAATAATTACTTGATTTTAAAACCCTCATCCCAGCCTTCTCCCAAAGGGAGAAGGAGTTTTTTGAATTTATAGAGGTTACCTTAACTGTTACGTCCCAATAATGCTGAATAAGCTAGAGGTGTATATATTACCCGGCGGTTGTTTTATTGAATTTTCCAGCCCACAGGCTCATTTGCCTTGAGCGGAGTAATCGAAATACCGTGTTCCCCATAGCTTGCAGGTACTTCCCAACGGGTTTTCTCTAAGGTAACCGTTCCGGTATTCCTGGGTAAGCGGTAGAAATCCGCCCCAAAGAAACTGGCAAAACCTTCCAGCTTATCTAATGCATTCACCGAATCAAATGCTTCGGCATAGAGTTCCAAGGCAATGGGTGCGCTAAAGCAGCCTGCACAACCGCAGGCGGTTTCTTTGGTTTCGGTAGCATGCGGTGCGCTATCTGTACCTAAAAAGAATTTGGGATTGCTGCTGGTTGCGGCCTTGATTAAGGTTAGGCGGTGTTGCTCGCGCTTCAATACCGGTAAGCAGTAATAATGCGGTCGGATGCCGCCGACGAACAGGGCATTGCGGTTATACAACAAATGCTGTGGCGTAATGGTTGCGGCTACATGGTTGCTAGCAGATTCAACAAATTGCACTGCTTCGGTGGTTGTGACGTGTTCCAGAACTACGCGCAAATCGGGAAAGTGTTCGACAATATGCGTTAAATACCTGTCTATAAACACCTTTTCACGATCAAAAATATCGCAATCTGCATCGGTGACTTCGCCATGTATCAACAACGGAATTTGGTGCTTCTCCATCGCCGAAAACAGGGGGTAAGCAGCTTTAATATCAGCAACGCCTGAATCCGAATGTGTGGTTGCACCAGCAGGATAAAGCTTGAAAGCGTGGACGTGTTCAGATTCTGCCGCTTTTTTTATTTCTGATTCTTGTGTTGATGCGGTCAGATACAACGTCATCAGTGGCGTAAAATCCATGCCCATCGGCACGGCAGCCAGGATTTCATCGCGGTACGCTAAAGCCTGTTCAACCGTCGTGACGGGTGGTTTAAGGTTAGGCATGATGATCGCACGGGCGAATTGCCGGGCGGTGTGCGGCAACACCGTTTTCAAAATCGTGCCAGTACGGATGTGTACGTGCCAGTCGTCGGGCCGGGCGATGGTTAATGTTTTCATTATTTGCGGGGATGTCTGTAAAATGGCTTATTTGAAGGCGAATGCTATTGTATAGATGAAAATTAATAAAATTTTTTTTTTTAAAATATCGCTGGCGATCATTGTTGCTGCTTTGTATGGATGTGCTTATTATCCGTTTTGTTTGTTTGGGTGTACCAATAAATATTGGTATGAGCGGATAAAGCGAGAGGAGGAAAACAAATGTAGTAACCAGCCGCCTCCTGCAATTGATAGCTGCCTTGAGCGATTAAATAAAGGATCATACGAAGATTACGAGATAATACGCAAACGCACTGTCGGCAAGCAATAGTGAGTGATACTTTTCATAGCCAACCTCACTTGAAAAAACAAATTTACACCCCATCATTATTAGGTTAACAGTTCTTCTTTGGAGCGATTATGCCAATATACGAATATCAATGCCAATCTTGTGGGCATGAGTACGAAGCCTTACAAAAATTCAGTGAAGCAGCCCTGACTGAATGTCCCGCATGTAAAAAACCGGACTTAACGAAAAAAATTTCCGCATCAGGATTTCGGCTGAAAGGCGCCGGTTGGTATGAAACTGATTTTAAAAGCGGCAGTAAAAAGAATGTCGCTGGCGATGCAGCAAGTCCTGTCAGTTCTAGCAGCAGTTCAACGAGTCCGACTCCTACAGCCAGTTCAAACAGTTCCAGTGACTGAAGATCCTCATGAAGAATAGGCGTGATGACACCTAATTTGACCATCCCACAATAATACAATAATTAGAGACTACTATGCGTACCCACAAGTGCGGCGAACTCAACAAACAACAACTAGGTGCAACCGTTACGATCAACGGCTGGGTACACAGGCGACGCGACCACGGTGGCGTGATTTTTATCGACCTTCGGGATAGGGCAGGGCTGGTGCAAGTGGTGGTCGATCCTGATGTAGAAGATGCTTTCGCCATTGCGGAACACGTCCGCAGTGAATACGTACTCGCCATTACGGGTCTCGTGCGTGACCGCCCCCAAGGGACGGTGAATCCGAACATGATTTCGGGTGAAATCGAAATTCTTGCCAAGCACATCGAAGTGCTGAACGAGTCGGAGACCCCGCCATTTCCCGTGGAAAGCGAGATTGAAGTCAACGAAGAACTGCGCTTAAAGTACCGTTACATCGACTTGCGTCGTGTGGTCATGCAGGAAAAGATGAAAGTACGCCGCGACGTGACGCGGATGCTAAGGAATTTCCTGGACGACCACGAGTTTTTTGAGATTGAAACGCCTTACCTGACCAAAGCCACGCCCGAAGGCGCACGGGATTATATCGTCCCAAGTCGCACCCATGAAAATGCCTTTTTTGCCTTGCCGCAATCGCCCCAGCTTTATAAGCAAATCCTGATGGTCGCCGGGATGGATCGCTATTACCAAGTGGTGCGTTGCTTCCGCGACGAAGATCTCCGCGCCGACCGCCAGCCTGAATTCACCCAGTTGGATATCGAAACCTCGTTCATGAACGAGGACGAGATCATGACGATCATGGAAGAAATGATCCGCCAGTTGTTTGCGAAAGTAATTAACGTAGAGTTGGATGCAAAATTTCCGCGCATGAGTTATCAGGAAGCGGTTTCCAAATACGGCATAGACCGCCCCGACTTACGGATTCCACTGGAATTGGTCGATATTGCCGACGATATGAAAGCGGTTGATTTCAAAGTATTCTCCGCCCCAGCCAACGACCCGAAAGGCCGTGTAGTCGCGCTGCGCGTCCCAACTGGCGGCGACAAACTTAGCCGTAAGGATATAGATGACTTGACCAAATACGTCAGCATTTACGGCGCGAAAGGCTTGGCTTATATTAAAGTTAACGACTTGAATGCCGGAATTGAAGGTTTGCAATCGCCCATTGTCAAATTCGCACCAGCCGAAGTCTGGGCGGGTGTCATGTCAAAAGTCGGCGCACAAGATGGCGATTTAATCTTCTTTGGCGCGGATAAAGCCAGCATAGTCAATGAAGCGATGGGCGCGCTACGGGTCAAACTGGGCCATGACCTTAACCTATTGAAAGGTGAATGGAAACCCGTTTGGGTGGTCGATTTCCCCATGTTCGACTGGGACGAAAAAACCGGACGTTACAACGCCATCCACCATCCCTTCACCGCGCCCAGTTGTTCGGTGGAAGAACTGGTCGCCAATCCCGGCACGGCCTTGTCCCGCGCTTATGACCTCGTACTGAACGGCACCGAAGTCGGCGGCGGCTCCATCCGTATCAACCGCCCCGCCATGCAATCGACCGTGTTTGAGATTTTAGGCATCGGCGAAGACGAAGCGCGGGAAAAATTTGGCTTCCTGCTCGATGCCCTGAAATACGGCGCACCGCCGCATGGCGGTTTGGCTTTTGGTCTTGATCGACTGGTCATGCTAATGACCGGATCAACCTCCATCCGTGATGTCATCGCCTTCCCCAAAACCCAATCCGCCGCATGCCCTTTGGTTAGTGCGCCTGCGGTAGTGACGGATGAGCAGTTGAAGGAATTGGGGATTAGGTTGATTAAACCAGCGGGGAAATAAAAATTGTGCGTTAGAAGCGCATAACAATTTCGGCTAAACAATCATTAGACTTTGGGCGAGGTTCGTAACCTACAGCAATTTTGCGAGCCTAACCCAACCTACGAACTCGTCACTCGCGTTTTGCCGATACTGACATTTTTGAACCACGTCGAAACATACGGACGGGGCAATATGCCCAGTCCGTATGTGATGCTTCTGCATTCGGGGAGAAGGGGTAGGTGGCATGTAGATACTTATGCCTTGGGCAGAGGGGGTTGGAAGCCCTTAAGTCTCTAATTAAATACCATTTTTGAACTTTTAAGCAGGTCTTCAGGGATTTCCATATTCATCTGTTCAGCAATCTTGGCATTGATCGTATAAGTGATTTTGCGTGGCTGTTCAGGGCGTAGTGTTTGCACAGGCGAGCCGTTCAATATCTTCTGTGCCAGAATGGCACATTGTTGGCCTAGATCTTTATAATCCCAAGATAACGCGTAAAACGCCCCGGATTTGACCCAGTTGTCAGACAGGCCGATCAAAGGCACTTTATTGCTGAAAGATGCCAATAACACCTCTTTTGCGGTGTTGACGGACATCACCGTTTCGTCAGGGATGGCCAGAAGTATTTCGACATTGTTAGCCAACCGCTCTAGGGCAAAAGGTAATTCCTTGGGCGATTTAACCGGTACGGGGATCAGGTTAAGACCAGCTTGTTGGCTAACTTCCCTGGCAGCGCGCACAATTGCGGCATTCTCATTCGGATTAAAAAGGATAGCGACCGTTTTTTTCTGGGGGAAAAATGTTTTCAGCCATTGGAACTGGGTTTTTAAGGAATAACCGAGGCTGACTCCGGTCATATTAGCCGACTGCTTGAATACATCGTCTTTAAGTACCATGGTCGCAACGATAGGGATGTGCAACGCTTGTAGGCTGATCCACTGCGTGGTCTCGCCGCCCAAGGCATAGATCAGGTCGGGTTTGATGCTGTCTATTTTCTTGGGTGTTGATTTGGCTTGTGCCAATGTTAGCTCAGTAAATTGGAGCTTTCCCTTGGTAGAAACCTGGGCCTTAAATCCAGTTATCGCTTCTTGATAAGGCCCGTCATTGGAGTTGGAGACGACCAAAATATGCGCTGTTTTTTCCGCAAACAGTGGGCTTGACCAAAGGCAAAAGATGGCGGCGGCGAGTAAGCTTTTGAGTGGCGCGGTGCTGCGCATAAAATGAAGGCAATGTGATTCGTCTGATGCGACACAGCTTAGTGGTTGCCCCTCAGTTCTGCAATTAGCACAAATACTTAGGGTGCAGTTAAGGATCAGTTGAATGCCAAATAACACTTTAATAGCTTAGGGGCTGTTCTCAATTAACCGTAACTTATTGAATATAAATAATATTTAAAATGGCACTGGTTTTGTAACCAATTGATTCTTATTAAAATATGCCTTAATTGAGAACAGCCCCTAGATAGATCGCACGATTTCTTCAATTTGGACTTTGTGAGTATACCGTCCCAAACTTTTTTCTGAAACCTAAAATGTGTAGCCCTGCATAGATAATAAGGTAAATCACTGCATTTCTAGCTCAATCGTCTATGACGCACGAGTAGGGCTAAAAAATTGACACTTTAAATGTAGCTCAATTTTATCTTGGGTCGCCCGCTCCCAGGATGGAGCCAACGGAAACTAGCAGGAAGATCAGTGGGTTTTGACCTACATTCGGCATCAAATAGTCCAATATTTTTTCCCACAAACCGGCGTACGTCGGAGGTATTCCGCTCTTGGTCATTCTCATTAACGGGGATGATGCCAGGGCTCGCTGCAATGGCCATCTTGGCCTCCACTAATCCATCCAAAAAGCTCTTCAGAAGCACTTCATTCATAGCCTGACCTTATTTGTCGCAGGTTTCATGTTGATCAAATGTTTGAATCCCTATAAAGCTGCGCCAATCAAAATTTACAAGCTTGTTTTTTGGTCTTGCCGACAACCGAGTGTGCCAATGTAGGTATTTATACGGATAGTTTTAATTTTTGGAATTCATATACTGTGACCAAGATTTTACAGTTATATGGCGTAAAAAAATCATCCTAAAGTCGTGAGACCAATTGCTTACGACATTGAGTTAGTAAGGGTTATTAAATTAAACGAATCATTTTTCTAATTCCTTGTAAATTAAGGATTTAGTGTAAATATAACCTCCCGAGTAATAAGTCATAAAGATCATGAGCAGGAACTTACAAATGAAGACCAACAACCATAATTTACTCGCATCATTTTTTGCCCTCAGTTGTCTTTTCTCGGGAACAGGTTACGGGCATGGCACGGTAAGCGACCATGAAGCCCATCAGCAGGAAGATGCCTACTTGGCCGAACAGGCCAGGCAACAGGAAGCCAGCGGCGGCGCCGTCTTGCATAAGTACTTCAGCCATTTAATGTCCTCTGCACCCGTCAACACATTGTTGACCGAATTGGTGGGCGCGGTGGTCGGCGAAAAGGCCAATGCGGCCGTGGGCGGC
>JAYVGW010000273.1:0-2840 GCA_043771735.1 Methyloglobulus sp. | reverse complement strand
TACCGTAATCAGGAATTGCGGCTCGGCAGGGTCCGCTTCGATCTTGCGCCGCAGTTTGGCGATGTGGATATCGACGGTACGGGTTTCGATGTCCAAATGGTTGGCGTAACCCCACACTTTGCTTAACAGTTCTTCGCGTGGGACGGGGCGATTGGAATGGCTTTGCAAATACTGCAAAATCTCGATTTCACGCCGGGTAAAAGATATGTTTTCATCTTTGCGTCGTCCGCTTAGGTTTTGGCAATTAATTGATAAACCATCCCCCAGTTCAATCAATGGATGTTGAACGAACTCGTTACGGGTTCGTCGCAAAACCGCTTGCACTCTCAACACCAGTTGCGCCACCGAAAATGGTTTGGCGACATAATCGTCCGCACCCAACGACAAGCCTTCAATAATGTCCTCATCGTTGCTTTTTGCGGTCAGCATAATGATGGCTTGGTCGCGGTGCTTTTCCCGGATACGGTTACAAACCTCAAACCCGTTCATGCCCGGCAGCATGACATCCAGCAAAATCAGGTCGAATTTTCCGGTTAACGCCTTATTCAACCCTTCCACGCCATGCCCGGAAAAATCGACCTCGTAACCGTGGTAGACGAACACGTCAATCAATCCGGTACGGATGGCGACTTCATCTTCAATGATCAGGAGGCGTAATTTACGGGGCATAAGAAAACTTGCACGGAATAACTTTAGACAGTTTAGCAAGAGGATGGTGTTTTCCTGTTTTTAAAATGTAAATTTTTTGTAAAAACTGCTCTCGTAAGTTTTACCAATGCATGTCTATTGTTTGCGTTGTCTCGCGCATAGACTGTGTACCGTCAATCACTTACACCAAAGAGGTAATGTCATGGCGGTAATCGCAAGACTTTCAAGAATGTTCCAGGCCGACATACACGCCGTCCTGGACAAAATAGAAGAACCTGAACTGCTGCTCAAGCAAGCCATCTGGGAAATGGAAGAATCCATTGCATCCGACGAACGGCAAATCCGGTGTTGGGAATATGAACAGCAACAGCTGACCAACAAACACGGGCATCTGGCGGAAAGCTTAGATGACCTGGAAGATAAGCTGTCGCTTTGCTTTAAGTTCAATAAGGACGATTTGGCGCGGTCATTAATCAAGCGGAAGCTGGAAACGCAACAAACAAAGCAATTGCTGACCGAAAAGATCACGGCTTTAAAAGAGCAAACAGCCCGCTTAATCAGGCAGCTTACCGAACATCAGGCGCAGTTGACGGGCATGAAGCAAAAAGCTGACGCATTCCTGGATGAAAATCGAGTTAACCCAACTCATTGGGATAATCCAGGTGTTGGCATTCGGGATGAAGACGTGGAAGTCGCTTTCTTGTATGAAAAGCAAAAAAGGAGCGAGTCATGAAAACGGTCACATTTTCGGAAGGCGTTGTCATTGCATTGTTAGCCAGCATGTTCGGCAGCATCGGATTTTTTGCCTTAACATTCTTTTGTCCTGACAACTTTGCCATACGGTTGTTAATCAGCGGCTTGGCTTTTGCTTACAGCCTTTATTTGCTAAACCGCAGCCAGAAAAGCGTAGGCCGGATCATGGTGATGCTGGCCTGGTTCGTGCTCTTAGTAACGCTTTGGCTGTTTTACCCGCTCCTAACCCTATTTTTACTATTGCATGTCCTTGCTATCTGGCTGGTTCGCTGCCTGTATTTTTACAGCAGCTTGTTTGCTTCCCTCGCCGATCTGGGTTTAGGCGCATTAAGTATTGCATCCGCATTCTGGGCTTTGTATTACACAGGCAGCCTGTTTTTAACGGTCTGGTGTTTCTTTCTGGTGCAGGCATTGTTTGTGTACATTCCCACAGGCAATAATCGCCCGAATCCCGACAGAGCAAGCACCAGCGAAACTGAATTTAAACGTGCGTACCAAACGGCGGAAGCAGCAGTACGCAAACTTTCAACTTTTAATTAGGAGAAACCCTTATGAAAACCAAACCTATAGCTATTGGAATTTTTATCGCAACCGCCGCAACAATCGCTTATTTTCCGGCAATCCAGCAGGCTGTCGCTACCACGGCAAGAATGATTAAAGTGCCACCGACGACCGTTAATCCAATTACCTTATCGTTGGTTGTCGCCAATCAACGTCCGCAAATTGAAGTCGTATTCGTCCTAGACACCACCGGCAGCATGGGCGGCTTGATTGCCGCCGCCAAGGAAAAAATCTGGTCGATTGCCAGCACGATGGCATCCGCGCAAACCGCACCGGACATCAAAATGGGCTTGGTTGCCTATCGCGACCGAGGCGATGCTTATATTACCCAGACCATTCCCTTATCCAGCGACCTCGATTCCATGTACGCCAAATTGATGGATTTTCAGGCAGACGGCGGCGGCGACGGCCCGGAAAGCGTTAACCAAGCCTTGCACGATGCGGTAGATAAGATAAGCTGGAGCCAAAATCCCAACACCTATAAGGTTATCTTCCTGGTCGGCGATGCACCGCCGCACATGGATTATCAGGATGATGTCAAATACCCGGTTACGATTGCCCTAGCCAAGCAAAAAGGCATTATCGTCAACGCCATCCAGTGTGGACAGGACAGCACGGCCACCGCCGATTGGCAACACGTCGCCAGTCTGGGGCTAGGCAATTACTTTCAGGTTGTACAATCCGGCAACGCCGTCGCCATTGCCACACCTTACGATAAAAAACTGTCGGAATTATCCAGCAAACTGGACCAAACCCGCTTGTATTATGGCAACGACGAAGAAAAGGCTAAACAGGCCAGCAAAATGGCGGCGACCGATAAGCTGCACAAGGAAGCCAGCACGGAATCGAAGGCGCGACGGGCAACCTTTAATGCATCA
>JAYVGW010000272.1:0-3347 GCA_043771735.1 Methyloglobulus sp. | reverse complement strand
TGCTTTGGCAGGCGTGGGGGCAATCTTTGCCTGGTGGGCTGGAAACTAAACCGGAACATCAGCGCCTGCTTGACAAATGGCAGAATCAGGCTGTGCCTGCTTCGGATTCACCCAGCTTTTCTGCTGGACAAGCAATCGCTTACCTGTCGCAAATAATCTCAGACATATTTGGGCAACTGCTGAATTTCATTGCCCTCCTAGGGCAACTGTTAATCGATAGTGGGCATTTGCTAAGGCATCCAGGCGATACCCCCTGGTCGGATATATCTATTACCATTTATGATGCCGGAGTTCGGGCTTTGGGCATCACCGCGCTGGTGGGTTTTTTGATTGGCATCGTATTAAGCTATCTTTCCGCATTGCAATTAAAGCTGTTTGGGGCGGAAATTTATATTATTGATATTCTGGGCTTGAGTGTTATCCGCGAACTGGGGCCGTTGCTTGCCGCTATTTTGGTCGCTGGGCGTTCTGGCTCGGCGATGACGGCGCAAATCGGCATTATGCGGGTTACGGAAGAACTGGACGCACTGTCGGCGATGGGCATTTCGCATTCCTTGCGCCTGGTTTTGCCTAAAGTGATAGCATTGACAGTGTCTTTGCCATTGTTGGGCGTGTGGACCAGTGTGGCGGCATTGATCGGCGGCATGTTTTCGGCACAGAATACCTTGGATATTAGCTATCAGCAGTTTCTCCTGAAGCTGCCGGATGCAGTGCCGTTGCTGAATGTCTTTATCGGGCTGGGCAAAAGTGCCGTATTTGGCCTGATGATTGCGTTGATAGCCTGCCATTTCGGTTTTCGCATCAAGCCCAATACCGAAAGCCTCGGCAATGAGACGACGAATTCTGTGGTTGCAGCAATTACTGTGGTGATTATGGTCGATGCCGTCTTTGCCATCCTATTCATGGATATGGGGATGCCATGAGCGAGCCTGATGCCATACGAATGGAACACATCTGGACAAGCTTTGGGGACAAAGTTGTCCACAAAGACATCAATCTTGTCTTACCTCAGGGTGAAATACTGGGATTGGTGGGTGCTTCGGGCTGCGGCAAAACCGTTTTGTTACGCGAAATTATTGGCTTGCAACTACCCAGCCAAGGGGAAATATTCGTGATGGGCGAGTCGTTGACAACCATTTCAAGCAGTCATGGAAAGCGCTTACGCAACCATTGTGGGGTACTGTTCCAAAAAGGGGCCTTGTTCAGTGTGCTTAACGTGTTCGAGAATATTGCTTTTCCGTTGCGCGAACTGGGCGTTGAAGATGAGCAATTCATCAAGCGTTTGGTGTTTATGAACCTTGAAAACGTCGGCTTGTCAGCCAAAGATGCGTGGTTAAAACCCGCCGATTTGTCTGGAGGGATGACCAAGCGCGTTGCCCTTGCCCGGACATTAATTTTAGAGCCGAGCTTATTATTGCTCGATGAACCGACATCGGGGCTAGACCCTATTTCCAGCCAGGATTTTGTGGATTTGTTGTCTGGGCTACATCAAGACCTTAACTTTACGGTGATTTTAGTGACGCACGATTTGGATATATTACGGGACTTATGTACCCAAGTTGCGGTGCTGGCAGACCAGCAGTTAGTGGCTTTTGGCTCTTTGGCTAGTGTATTGGCTTGCCAACATCCGTTCGTGCAACGCTATTTTCATAATCAACGCGCCCAGCGCGTGTTCCAATATCAAGCCCAAACCGAACCCCGGACTCAACAAGGACAGCCAAATGGGCAGAAATAACCGCGCCTTGCTTACCGGCCTGTTTTTGGTCGTCCTGTTAACGGCAACCGTCAGCGTCGTTTATTGGCTGGGCAACCTGGAGCGGGAACGTGATGTTTATACCATTTCGACCCAAGCTTCGGTATCGGGGCTTAATCCTGAATCCACCGTGTTCTATCGTGGGATCGCCGTGGGCAAGGTGCTGAATATCCGCTTTGACCCTGAGAATTCGGACATTATCCTGATCAAGATTGAGGTGGATAAAACCATCATGTTCACGAAAGGCATTTTTGCCACCCTGCATCTAAAGGGCGTGACCGGGCTAACTCAACTGGAACTGGAGGATACGGGGAAAATAACCGAAAAACTTCCGCCAGGAGATGACAGCATAGCCAACCGTATCCCCTTGATGCCTTCCGTTACCGACAGGTTGCTTAACTCCGGCGATGAATTGCTCAAAAAAGCCGACCATCTCATGATCCGTTTAAGCAGCTTATTGAATGAAGAAAATGAAAAGAATATCGTCGGCATACTCGCCAACCTGAAAACTTTGAGCGGCAAACTGGCCGACCTGCAAAAAAGCGTTGATAGCGCGTTGGTAGGCATACCTGCGTTGACCAAAGACGCACACAAAACCTTTAACCATATTGATGCCTTGACTGGCGACTTACAAGGCCTGAGCAAAGAGGCAAAAAATCTCAGCAAAAAAGTCGCCGCAGTTGCCGACACGGGCAATATTGCTGGCAACCAGTTTGTCCAAACTACCTTGCCCAAAGTCAACCGGTTACTGGCTGAACTACAAGCGACAACAGAACAAGTAAAACGCATCGCCACCACCTTAGAAAATAACCCGCAGTCGGTATTGCTGGGACCAGAAAAACAAGAACCCGGCCCTGGCGAACCGGGCTATAAGGAGCCAAAATGAAAGCATTAATGACCGGTTTGGCCCTGATAGGTTGCCTAATATTGGCCGTAAGCAGTTGCACTATCCTGCCTAAGGCCCAGCCATCAGCGGTGCATGATTTTGGTTACCCTAATTCGCATGCGCTGTCCGAAATCAGCACGCCAACCCAGCAAGCGCCGATTACCGTAGAAGCGCCCAAATGGCTTTTTGATAACCGCATTCGCTATCGCCTGCTTTATGCGGACCCCACCCAGGTGCGGTTTTATTCGCTGGATCGCTGGATTGCGCCACCGCCCGAACTGTTTGAGCAATTGCTCAATGCCAGCAGTAAGCAGCGGCCTAAGCCAATAACCATTCAACTAGACGTTTTCGAGCAACAATTTGATTCGCCCGACAAGGCAAAAGTGGTCATGCATTTCTCCGCCACCACAACACCTGACGATAAGCAATATAAGCCCAGGACACGGGATTTCAACCTACAACTGCCATGCCCTACACCTGATGCCAAGGGCGTTGTTACGGGCTTTAACTTGTTGACCAAGCAGGCGGTCGATAAGGTTCAGGCTTGGCTTATGGAAGCCAATTAGTGCTGCTTTGACTGTTGATGCATAAGGGTATCTCTAAAAATCCCCTCTCCCTTTGGGAGAGGGCTAGGGTGAGGGTTGTAACTGCTTGATTTTAAATCCCTCATCCCAACCTTCTCCCAGAGGGAGAAGGAGCTTTTTGAAT
>JAYVGW010000271.1:0-6966 GCA_043771735.1 Methyloglobulus sp. | reverse complement strand
GACGCAGGACGACAAACTGCTCCTGCGTTTGCTGCATTCAGTACGTCCTGTACTTCAGCAGTTGCCGAGAAGGCTGGGATGAGGGCTTTAAAATCAAGTGGTTATTCCCCTCACCCTAGCCCTCTCCCAGAAGGAGGGGGGATTATTAGAGGTTCCCAATAAGCCATCACAACAGGTCAAATGGGCTGGTCACGCCTTTTCCGCCTTTGTTAAGCACATGGGTATAAATCATCGTCGTACTCACATCCGCATGGCCGAGCAGCTCTTGTACTGTACGGATGTCGTAACCGCCTTCCAGCAAATGCGTTGCGAACGAATGCCGGAAGGTATGTGGCGTAGCCGCTTTGGTCAAATTCGCATCGCGTACCGCTTGTTTAACCGCCCGTTGTATTGCCTGTTCCTGCACATGGTGGCGGCGCACCACCTGCGTACGCGGGTCGGTTGAAATTTTCGCGGCAGGGAAAACATACTGCCAAATCCATTCTTTTGCCGCATTGGGATACTTGCGCTCCAAGGCGTAAGGCAAATACACCGCACCAAAATCTTGCGCCAAATCGCTTTCGTGCAACAGCCGCACTTTAGCCAGATGCGCCTGTAAAGTCGCCACCAAAGATAAAGGCAACATCGTCACCCTATCCTTAAAGCCTTTGCCGTCACGGATCAAAATTTCGCGCCGCTTAAAATCAACATCTTGCACCCGTAAGCGCAGGCATTCCATAATCCGCATACCAGTGCCATACAACAAACTCGCAACCAGCCAATTCGTGTCCGTAAGGCGCGACAAAATCGCCTGAATCTCATCGCGGTTTAACACCACGGGCAAACGCTTTGGGTTTTTTGCTTGCTCCACGTTATCCAACCACGGCAATTCCACCGCCAACACTTCCTTATAAAGGAACAACAACGCGCTTTTAGCCTGGTTTTGCGTGGAAGCGGCAACTTTGCCCTGCACCGCTAGATAGGTCAAAAACTGCTCCACTTCCGCCGCGCCCATGTCGCGCGGATGCTTCTTGCCAAAATGCAGGATAAAGCGCCTAATCCAGTCCGTATAAGCCTGTTCGGTGCGGATGCTGTAATGTTTTAAGCGAATTTTTCCACGGACTTGCTCAAGTAATTTAGGGGCTGGTGCGGGTAAACTTTCTAAAGAGGTTTGCATTTTTTGAGCTTACTAAATTACTTTATATTATTGAAATTAAAGCTATTTAAGATCAGGCAAGAAAGCCATCAATCGTTTGGGCAATATTGGGAAATTCCTTAATGATTCTTTTATCTGCGGTGATGAGTGGGATATTTAACAATTGCGCCAATGCGACAAATTCACAATCGTATGCAGAGCAATTGCCTGAATTGACCAATTGTAAAATGTGGGCGGATGAAACCTCATGCTCGTTTTCAAGCATTAAAATTTCAGCTTGTTGGACAATCATCAAACAATCGTCGAAAGTTAAAATATTTTTTCGTAAATACAGCGCCAATACGCTACGAAACTCACTTTTCCAAAGACTGGGCGCAACCCATTTCGGCTCAAGCATCAGCAACCGCTCTGCTTGAGCGGATTTATCGTTGTTGACATAAAGGTAAGCAATGGTATTTGTATCGGCAACAATCATGGCCTACCTTCTGACTTAACCTTATCAATTTCTTCGTCAGTCAGTAAGTGATTGGCTGTTTTAGCCCTTAATTGCCTTGCTATTTCCAAATGTTCGACAACATTTATTTTATGGGGATTTACGGTGCGTTCCACACAATAGATGATCTCACTATTAATACTTCTATGGTGTAATCGAGCCGACTCCTTCAATTGATCATAAAGATTGTCAGGTATGTTTTTAAGTGTCAAAGTAGCCATAAATATATCCCATAATAAAACCATTATGGTTTCATTATGGTTTTTTACGTGAGGAAGTCAAGTGAAATACAATAAGCTTAAAACAGTTTTTTCTTTTACTATGGCTTGGTGGCGCAGGTGATTGAACAGGTAAATTTTCTGAAGCGTCTTGCATTTATTTTAGGGTGTGCTAAATTTCGTTACGTGAATGAAATTAAAATAATTTTACAATTTTATAACCGTTTAGGCAACCAGATGACGCAATATCTTACGTCAATTAGGATGTCTAATTGTAGTTAGCCATGAGGGAGGAATTATGAAGAAACTAATAGCGTCCTTATTTCTGGGACTCATTAGCTCCTGCGCAATCGCAGACAGTACCGAATACACACTGTATCGCACTGGTATTGATATCCCCACACAAAAGCACGATGAGACCCTACGGATTCACATCGCAACTTTTGATGCCCTTCCACTAAAATATATCGAAGACAACACCAAATACAACCTTGCAAACTGTGAATTTGCACAGGAGATGTTTACTTCAAATCAGCCGCACTTCCGTAACTATCAAAGCAATACCGTTGTCGCTGGTACGATCAAGGTCAAGTATTGGTGTGAAAAGGGGCGCTTTAGAACGTGACGCATGCCCCACTCTCACCGCAAGAAAGAATGGATGCAGCGTTTGACAATTACTTCGTACTGTCAGACATCTTGCAGAAAGACCTATTGGCCTTACTAGATAGTGAATCCGACTCGCAGCATTGGCGCCGTAACTACATACGCGTCAGTGCGTCGCTTATTGAAGGCTACGCACACTGTCTCCGCGAAATGTGTGCGGTCAGCTTCGAGTGCATCGCACCTGAAATCGGTCAAAAGGAGGCTGAAGTCCTTCGCTCGGAGCGGAACTTCGATGCGAACGAACGCATAAAGCTCACTCTTCGGGTAGCGTACAAACTATTCGAGTTGCAGCCCGCACCAAACTTCGGCGGCTCTGAGTGGCCTCGCGCGCAGCGTGTTCTTGAAAAGCGCCATCTTCTTATGCACCCAAAGAGTCCCACCGATCTTCAGATTCCGGACGATCTCTGGGAAGAACTGCGTGGTGACGTTACTTGGTTAATTGAACAGCTTTTCAACTTCATGTCTGCACTAGAGAAGAAACATGGCGGCTAACCCGGCAGTCAACCGGACGCTGCGCGATAAAGCCGCGCAGCGCCGGTTACTTCTACGTTAGGCATGTTGGCTTCCCCCTTCTATATGCTTAATATTAAATTTAATGGGGGATAATGGAGAAATATTATGTTAGATTTTTTTACTAGAATTCGACTTTATGTATCTGTAATTTATGTTACCTGCTTAAACTTGGGGTGGATGTTCCACAAAATCGAAATGCTGGTGATTGTGTTTCTACTAAGCACTACAAGCATAACCGCTCATGCAGATACCAATGCTAATCCCGGAGCCAGCCCAAGCGGACTTGTTACATTTAATAAGATGCTGGAATTTAAAGATCTGAAAGAAATAGAATCTTTTGGACTTACCTATTCACCGAAACCTAGCCCGTTCAAAAGCATTCCCGATAAGCTTGTACCAAGGCTAACGGGTAAAAAATGGTCAAATGGTAAATACACCGTCGAAGGTAAAGGTGTGTATAAGTCTGGTGGGTCGTGCTTGAGTTATGAGTATAAAGTTGATCTAAAAACCAGAACTTATACAGCTGCCCCGATAGAAAGCTATGACTTAGACGATAGCTATTTGAAGCTTCAAGCAATGGATTCGAATGTTAATCGAAAAGCACTAAAATCCGCACAGGATGCAGGCGTTAACGTAGAGGAGATGCCGAGCGAACAAATGGATGTTTGCCAACAATCTCCAAAAGACTTTGAGATAGCAGCCATTACAGCAGCAGTTAGCCCAGGTACGTATGACAACACAGTGTCTTTGCGTACTCGCGATCTACCTAACTGGACAATTACACGAACCACCGATCGATTGAAATGGTCTGTATACACTAATGGAACAGTTGCTTGGCAATATTGGTATGTAGGTTGGTACGCCGTTAATCCATCACCAATTAGTACGCATTGGTACATAAGCAGCAAGTCTCATGGAGGCCCTTATTATGGCGCAGGTTCGGTAAATGTTTCAAAAGACGTATATGGTGCTTATTACAACTGGGACTGGGGATTTGATAATTGGGCAACCACCGTAGCTCAATATGTAAAGATACAAGGAAACAACAATGCCACCTATACTTATTGGTGGAGTCATTCAGATGCGGGAGAGGATTCGGGGTTTATATGGGGAGTGTTAACACTTAGTTAGAAATCGCTTCGCTATTGACAGGTGTGCTGGTAAGAATCCCTGACCGGCACACCCAATTTTCATCTTTCTTTCTGATTTTGTTGTAATCGCTAATAGTGCTTATAATATCAATCCTTTACGACACAACCAATTATAAGATACCATTTTTTATAATGTAGTATTTTGAAATTTCACATAGAACCGAGTTATGAAAAGAGTTACTTTATTTAATACTCTCAGGGGCATTGGTGTAGCCATCTCACTTTATGTGATTTTCGTTTGGCTTTTCTACATACTTAATATACCAAGTTACATGCTTCTTCAGCCAATCGAGGAAAGACAATCTATTTCTGGAAAACTTCCATTTCCTCTCATTATGATCGTCATATCCGTGATAACAGCTTGGGCATCAATAAAAGCTCAGCCGAGAGTGTTAATTATTTTCTCCCTCTTATCTCTTTTTCCAGGTGGGTATTATTTTCTAGGGGCGAACAATTGGTATAGAGCAACTGGAATTTTAAGTTTAGTTCTGGTGTATGTGTCCTTCTGGTTAGCTGCTGTTAGCAAAAACAAACCAATGAGGTAAGGCGCAAAATTTACCCTTCGGCTTCGTTTAGAGTCGTACTTAAAATTGGCCTTTCGAGAAGCACACTCAAAAAAATAGACGCATAGAATCATCTCGAAAAACAGGGTCAGGTCTTGCATTAACACATTTTTGACTGGTTGCAGTTTGGCCTTGGCATTTGTTTTCCGGCCTAACAAGTCGGTCAAAGGGACGCGCCGCTTTTTGGCTCTTTTTGAGCGTTGGTTTTTTTCAAAGGCCGGTGGCTTCGCTTTAGCTCTGTGAGCGGCGCGCCCCTTACCGTAACGTTAGGCGGTGGCGCAGTTTCTCACTTTTCGCTACAATTTAAACTCAAACAAACTGCACGATGGATTCGCACAAAAGCATCATCAGAAAGCTTGCCAATCCGCTGAGCTATCAGCGAGTTATTCAATGTAACCAACTTATCGGGGCGAACATAACTTTTTTTAGGCAGCAAACCGAGAATAAAATCATCTTGTTGCAACACCAAAGCATTTTCGTATCCTGATTGGGACGTTATTTGCACCGCTAAAAAATCCCCCTGAAGGTTAGCTGCCTTCAGAATAAGAACGGGGCGTTTTTTATTGGCTGAGAGGTCGCTAAATGGAAATGGCAACAAAACAATCTCAGATGGCTGGTACATTATCCCATACCTCATCCTCAATGTTGTCCCAATCTGTAAATGAACTGGTTTGGGCAAGCATAAGATTCTGCCATTCAAATGATTCTTCACGCTGACGTAAAAACAGCGCAAAATCCAAAATTTCTTGAACAATAGGATCGGGTAAAGGTTTAACAGCTTGATAGACTTGTTCGGCAAGACTCATGACACACCCCAAATATTAGAAATACTTTTGACAAAAAGTATGGTATATGAGTAACGCAGGGTGAGCAACGCTTTTATCTTTTTTCAAAGGCCTTACGCGTGGTCGTGTTCTTGAAAAAGTAGACAAAATTTTTGAAGGGTATTGCTTTTATTTTAGGATGTGCTAAATTCTTTTACATGAATGAAATAAGAGCTATTTTACATTTTTATAACCGTTTAGACAACCGGATGACGCAATGTTTTGCGTCAAATAGGATGTCTAATAGTAGTTAGACCTATGAGCCCACAACTTTCCGCCCGTATAGATGCTGCCGTAAAAGTCATCGGCCTTGCATTTGTCATCGTCTCTGGTTCCTTTGCGCTCTGGCAGTATCACTACGCTCAGGAGCGCGAATTCAAAAAGGTTTTCTTCGAGAAACAGTTTGAAGTCATTACCGAGGTCTTTGACGTTCTGGCAGAAATGGATGCCGCGAAAACCGATGAAGAAAGAAAATCAGCGGCTGCGAAATTCTGGATCATCTATCACGGGAAGGGCCGCGCGTTCCTCGATTCAAAGATGTTTCAGGCTCTCGCGTTTCCTGCCGAATACGTCGCGGGGTGCGTCACTAAAGTTCGGAAGCCCTCCAATATTTCTTGCGAGAACTTTTCCGCAAGTATGAGTGCGCCCGGTTTTGCCAACGTTGCACGTGAGCAAATGTCCCAGGTTTGGAGCCTGAGTTTCTCCGCCATCGCTAAAGATGACCCATGGTCTATTCCAGCCAAGTAGCACATAGTTCTAACACTACGTTCGAAGGGACGTGCCCGAAAAGCCGGGCACGCCCCTCAACTTCACGTTAGCCCTCCCCACATTCATGTCATTGTTCGCCATACTCTTCAGCAGTCTCCGAGCGCATCAAGCCACAACGCCCATCTTTATTGGGTCGCTGCGCTCCGTGACTGAAGGTCGCCGTTCCGTGCAGGTTTCAGGCCGGTCATGTTTTTCGCTTGCTGCCGGTGTGGGTGGTTTTCTCTCCGGTGCCCAACCTACTGTGGCGGCCCAGTTTCGTCTGGCGCTGGTGGTGGCTCCGTTTCGTTTCGCGTCAGCGCTGGCTCAACGGCTCGCCGCACCAGCCGTCTTGCGTGTCGCTCAGGCGGCGTCCCGGCATTCACGCCCGTTTTTGGTCGTGCTGGTTTCACGCTTCGTGCTTCAAAGTCACGCCGAAAAAACAGTGCCTTCTTCAACCGCCTGGGCTAACCCGGCGCTCAACCCCGTTCGCTTCGCTCTCTGGACGCTGCGCGATAAAGCCGCGCAGCGCCGGTTAGCTCTACGTTAGGGGTTGTTGCCGTGGGGCTGTCTTGTTGCAGTCCGCAAGGTTTGTTGGCCTTACCACAAGCCGTGGCTTAGTGTGCTGTTGGGCTTTGCGGGTGTCGGGCAGCCCAGTGGTG
>JAYVGW010000270.1:0-3646 GCA_043771735.1 Methyloglobulus sp. | reverse complement strand
CAGCTTATTGTGGCATCGTACTGTACGATTCCGGGCACACCAGCTTTCGCTTTATTAATCTTTACTCTATAAACACCAGAGCCTTTGGCCAATCTAGCTGACTTACTGGCAATGCCATCGCCATTAGCATTATCTGTAAGGATGCGTGAAACAGCCTTGCCTTTAGATAGCTGAATACTAAGCTTAGCGGGGATTTCCGCAGTCAAACCCGATATACTCGCACTGATGGCCACAGCCGGTTTAGGGCAGGTGACCTTATAAACGTCAGCTTTGGCGGCAGCAGCCGTCGCACTGCCCAAGCTGCCCAACTGGTGTGCTTGGTTTACACAAAGAGCCGTATTGGCACTGTCATCACATGCAGGTGGAGCTGGCGTGGTACAAACGCCATTGACCAATGTTTGTGGTAGTGTGCAACTCGGTTCTGGTGTCGTACAAACACCGTTGACCAACACCTGCGGTTCGGTGCAACTAGTTGTTGGTGTCGTGCAAACACCGTTGACCAACACTTGCGGTGCGGTGCAACTGGGTGCTGGCGTAGTGCAAACGCCATTGACCAATGTTTGCGGTGGGGCGCAAGGGTTAAGGGCGGCAAGTTCAGCAACCATGACTTGTAAGCGATCGTCTGGAAGCCCCCCATCCAAGGACCTTAATAACTTTTGTTGGGAGTGTGCCGGCACAGTTTCTATGGCGTTTACAATGCCCACAAATGAGCCATCTTTCACTGGGGGGGCAGCGACAACAATACCATCATTAATAGTGCCTCCAATGTTTTCCAAACCGTGACAACTGCCGCATTCACCATTAAAGAATAACGCTTCAGCCACAGCCCCAGTTGTTGCCAGCAAGCCCGTTAATAACACTAGGGTTCTGATAAATATAGATAACTTTGTTGCGTAGTACATTTTAACTATCTCCTCTGGTTTTAAAAGTGCATAGGCCATGCGGCTTATGCGTTGTTGTTTAACACGTTTTAATTCAGGTTTACATTTAAGACGGCACTTTGCTGTTTTGCCACCATCGCCTTAACAATTACTCAAGTTTCTACTTCGCCTCGTTCAAACAACCGTACAACAAAAAAAATACGGCGATAGAGACAAATAATCGCCGCAGGCTTAAGTCAAACGCCTACGTCCTTGTAGAGAGGAAAACACCATGAAGCAAATTTGTGGGCTAAAACTGTATTTTGATCAACTTACTGGCTTTATGCCCGTGAGTTACGTATTGGAGTAGCAAACCTAGGTTTGCCACTCCGCCCTATCAATCAAATTACCGCTTTCACCCACTACCCAAATTTTTATCAATCACCACGAGCGGAACGGACGAATTTCCGTTCGTCCTGAGCTGATCGAAGGACACCATCAGTGGCTTAAAATGCCACACTCCAGGTCGCAGACAATGCACCATCGCGCTCCAGTTGATAGCCGTTGACATCATCCTCAACTGGTTGCAACCATTCCACGCTAAAGCGATTACCTGCCAGGTCGCCGGACGGCACGACGGCACTTAAGCCAAAGCCAACATCCCAATACCTGCCGCCGTAATTGCCAGGGTAATCTTGTGAGCCAAATTTTAAGATGCTGCTATTCACATCAACTTGATTACCATTTTCGTCAGGTGGTAGCTTATGATCGACAAATTGACCGCCCGCAGAACCGTTATATTGCCCCTTAATCGCCCCCTGCACGGTATACACCCCGCGCACCGTCGCAGTCAGCCAATTGGTGATGCCATATCCACCCCAAACCGTGCCTTGGAACATATCGCCCAAGCGATAGCCGGATTTATTTTTGTCTTCCATGCGCACAATGCCATTGGCTTGTGCGCCCCAGGAAAACTTATCCACATGTCCGGTATAGGTTAAGCTGGGCTTGAAATCCCAAGTGCCGCTGCCTAATTGCATACCGTAATCTTGATAGCCGCCGTCAACAGTATGTGCCCTGCGGAGTTGTATGTTGACATCGCCTGTAGGCGCAGTTAAACCTGCTGTAGCATGAACATGGTGCGTGCCATTATCAAACAATTTAACCAAGGCATACATGCCCAAGTCACCAATACCGCCGGTTTCGTGAGGGTTTTGCTTATGGTGAGTTCGATGCCCATCAAGACCAATACCTTCAATCTGTTTTGGCGATCCTTCCAGATTACGCATGGACATACTCATATCCATAAACTGAGGCATCAGCATCAAAGTTAACCAGTCCGTAGGTGCGTACATCAAATCGAGCATGTGCATACTCATAGACATACTATCCGGCGTTAAATAACAGGGGTCGCCACCACAACCACCTGCAACAATAGCAGGGTCACTTACTGCATTGCTACCATTCAGCATATTTCCACTTTGGCTACCCCACATATAGCGATAACCCACCATAAAGTCACCTGCCTTCGGTAACATGTGGTCGAACATAACGCCTGCTGGCGCATGGACACCATGCGCGTGATGGTCATGCCCTGCATGTCCGTGACTGCCACCACCTCCGTTCAGAGCCAAAGCTTCCAGATTGACTTTTAATGCCGCATTAGCCAGCCAGTAGTCATAATTGGCATAAGCACCTTCACCGCCTCCGCCAAGTTTTAAACCACCTTGGTGGGTGTAATATTCAAAGCCAGTTTCCAGGGTTAAGCCTTTGGCAAACTGCTTAGTGACAGTTACGCCACCACTTAATGCGCCAAAGCCGGATAAACGTTGGTCGCTGGAATAATTGGTGGGTAATTTTTTCGGATCAAATGAAGTTTGTTTGTTAGCCCCTGGTGTAACAGATGCTGGAGCTACATTACCCTGGGCATCCACCAAACCGAAACCCGTATCAGGAAAGCGATTAAAATCGTTAACTTGTGAATATTCCTTGCCATCAGAGCCACTAACGACCTGATTGCCCTGTGCATCTTTGACATTTGTTACTTTTGGCTGTTGGGTAACAATATAAGGCGTATAAAAATCGGCCGCATCTTGCGAGTAATAACGGATGCGAGGAGTCACTGTCCAACCGTCTCCCAATGGCTGCACCCAATCGGCTTCAAACGTATGCGCGTTAATACCCCAGTCATCCGCCGAAAAGCGGTAATCAAAATGAAATGCTGCGTCCAGAGCATTAATATACTGTACATAACGCCCACCTAGATTGTATTGGTTACGCACTTCTGGGCGTTGCTCGGTAAAAATAGCAATTTCAGCGGGGAATATCCCTGCTGGCAAATCACCGTATGTCAGGGGATCAGGGTTGTTATCAACAAAGGCAATGCCCACGCCTTTATAAGGGTTGCTTTGATAGCCTGTGCTGCGGGTATAAGTAAAATCAGCACTCAGCAAGGCATCTTTATTTAGCACTTGGCTAATCCCTAAATGGGTCGCCCAATCTTGGCGTGTGCCATGGATTAACTTGGTTGTTGTACTTTTTGTAAGCTGGTATCTATTCTCCGGTAGAAGCTCTGTATTAGTATAGTCATCATGGTCAAGCGTGGCATGGGTGTAACTGTTGGTGTAACTTAAATCCACGTTTAAGGTCGTTTGTTTTTGGTTAAAGTCGAAACGCCCCCCGATATTGCCAAAGCGGGAGTCGTAGTCATCTTCAATGGAAATACCGCCGCCAGCGCTAATGCCTGCATTGTCCCAGTCGTAACTCAGCTTGAAATCGCCTTGCTT